>VGOF01000197.1 GCA_016875975.1 Chloroflexota bacterium
CTGGCATCTTGGCGAAAGTTAAAAGTCGTTGATTTACTTGTGGGGCGTAGCCCAGGTGGCGGATTAGGCAATTTGTGCTATTGACTGTCATTTACATACGATGTAAGATATACAAGCTTGTGCTCTCTGGGTATAAGTACGGCTGGTCGTCAGCCGTAGTGGTAAGTACGAGGTCAGCTTTTGAATTCTGAAAGGTGCGATGATGCACGTAACGGGGTTGGTGGGCTAGAAAAACTTATGTAAAATGCCCGCTCGAAAAGACAGGAAGACAAGTAAGCAAGCGAAGGAGAAGTCTGAAAGCTTGGTAGTAAGCCGGAGGGCTTTTCTTGGTGTTACGGCTGCTGCGGGTGCAGCCATTGCCGCCAGTCATGTTATCAAGCGCCCTGGCATTGTCTCCGCTCTATCTCAACAAGAGACCACAGAGGGTGTCATAACTGAAAAGTGGGTGGTCACATCGTGTTTGAACTGTCCTACGCGCTGTGCTACCAAAGTTAGAGTGGTCAATGGCAAGGCAGTTAGGATAGCCGAAAATCCACTGTCGAAAGTCTCTGAAGGCAAGCTCTGTCCTCGTTCTCACGTTGGCCTTCAGGTGCTATACGACCCTGATAGGGCCAAGTCTCCTTTGAAGCGAACGAACCCACAAAAAGGCAAAGATGTAGACCCTGGCTGGGTTCCTCTATCATGGGACGAAGCTTTGGGCGAGGTAACCCGACGCTTGAAGGCCCTCAGGGACAGGGACGAGGCACATAAGCTTGCGGTTTTTTGTGGTTTAAATTCCATTAGTAATGATGATTTGATTCGTCGCTTTGCTGATGCTTACGGAACTCCTAATGTCGTTGCTGCTGATTCGCTGGAAAACGAGGCTGAAAAGTCTGGCCAGTGGATGGCTGATGGGAACTATGTCCACAGCGCCTATGACCTAGGACAAACCAACTATATACTGGCCTTTGGTGCCAGCGTTGTGGAATCGCAAAAACCGCTTGCTCGAAATCTCAGGATGTGGGGCAAGATACGCCGCGAGAGGCCTAATCGTGCTAAGGTCGTGGTGATCGACCCGCGCTACTCTGTTACTGCTGCCAAGGCTGACTTGTGGATACCTATTAAACCAGGTACGGACGGTGCACTGGCCCTGGCTATGGCTAATGTGATAATCAGCGAAGGGCTGTATGATGCCAACTTTGTTAGTAACTGGACATCAGGATTTGAACAGTATAAGGACATGGTTCTGAGCCAGTACGCACCTGAGCGGGTGGCAGAGATAACCGGTGTACCCGCTGAGGTCATAAAGCGAATAGCTACCGAGTTTGCACAGACTAAGCCGGCTATTGCCTGGAGGGGTAGAGGCGCTACCTGTTGGCCTGACGGTTCGTATGCTAGCTTTGCCATATTCTGCCTAAATGCCTTAGCAGGAAGCATAGATATCCCTGGTGGTGTTATCTATCAGGAATATCCGAAATACAAGGAAATGCCTGTGGTAGTTGAGGACGGCGTTGCTGAAGCAGGTAAAGCCAAACCATCTCTTGATTCCGATAGAGATGGACGTGCTCCTATGGCGGGAATCTCTGCTAACCGGGTAGCGGATTCCATATTGAAAGGCAGTCCTTATCCTGTCGAGGTTGCTATTGGTTGCAACAGCAACTTCAATATGTCGGCACCGAGTTCTAGCCGATGGGATGAAGCTATGGCTAAGCTCCCGTTCTATGTTCATGTAGGCCCAGCGATTACAGAGATGGCGGTCTTTGCTGACCTTGTATTGCCTGCTTGTACTTTCCTAGAAGAATGGGGCTATGACCATTGCCCGCCGGGCTCTGGTTTTGCCGAGATGAAGATAAAACAACCGGCTGTGGAGCGGCTATATGATTCCCGACCGATAGCAGATGTTGTTTTTGGGTTAGCCCAACGCCTGGGTGGGACTGTTGCACACTCTTTTGATGGTATAGGTGATAATACTGAGGGTTTTGTGAAGTATCGCACCAGCGCAGTGATGCCCTGGGCTGAATTCAGGGATCAGGGTGTCTGGGTGGGCACAAAATATGAATTCTACAAATATGACCGTGTTTTCAAGACACCTTCCAAAAAGTTTGAGTTCTACTCCGGCAATATGGATGCTGTGCTCAAAGGTTCAGACAGCGCAGGTTGTTTGCCGTGCTATAAAGAGGCCAAATTCTTGGGCGATGAGAAGACGTATCCTTTGATGCTGGCGACCTATGCCCCGTTGCTGGATATTGAGAATGGCAATCAGAACTATCCCTGGGCCCAGGAGATTTACATGGTACTTCATGGTCAGGGATGGTCCAATTTTATCGAGATGAACAGTGAGACGGCGCATGGACTGGGAATAAAGGACGGAGACATGGTGTGGGTTGAATCTCCGTTTGGCAAGGTGAAGGGCAAAGCTCGTGTTTTCCAGGGTATACATCCTGAGGTAGTTGCCATAGCCAATGGTCAGGGACATTGGGCTTGTGGTAGATGGGCTAAAGGTATGGGCGTAAGCCCAAATTCTATATTGGGTGTGGATTATGACCGTTTGAGCGGTCAATCGGCGTTTTTCAATACTCGAGTGAAAGTGTATAAGGCGTGAGGCAATAAATGGCTCGTTGGGGAATGGTTATTGACCTGGACAAGTGCACTGGCTGCCAGGCCTGTACTATCGCCTGTAAGGAAGAGAATAACGTTCCTTACGGTTCGCCCTATGAGAACATACGGCGGCTCGCGCCTTATTGGAACAAGGTGATTGCTGCTAGTGAGGGCGAATATCCGTCGTTGAACATCGAAATGATACCAATGCCTTGCATGCACTGTGATAATCCCCCGTGTGTCCAGGTGTGCCCGGCGAAGGCGACTTATCTGCGTGAGGATGGAATTGTGGTACAGAATTTCCGCAGGTGCATTGGCTGCAAATACTGTATTGCTGCTTGTCCCTACGGAGTCAGAAACCATAACTACAAGGAACAGGAAGAACATCCATATAACCGTCCTGACTTGCCTCCTGACCGTTCGGTGATGGGACCATGGCCTTTTCCGCACAGGACGCATGGCGTGGTGGAGAAGTGCACTTTCTGTTTCCATCGTATAGACCAGGGGCTTAAAGAGGGCAAAAGAATTGGTATCGATGTAGTGCCAGCATGTGTCGAGGCTTGTCCCACCGAGGCTCGTTTTTTTGGCGATTTGAAGGAACCGAATAGCCATGTTTCGCGCTTATTGGCGACCAGAGGTTCCTTTGTACTCCGCGAAGAGATGGGCACTAGGCCGAAGGTGCATTATCTCCATAAGTAAGGTACTGTAGATGAGTTCCGAATTTGTGCCTATAGAGGGGAAATCGAGAGGCTACTGGTTTGCAGTAGCCGTGGTTGCGGCTGTGTTGCTTTTCGGATTTATCTGTTTTGGGGTGTCCTATGTCGAGGGAC
>VGOF01000198.1 GCA_016875975.1 Chloroflexota bacterium
TTGAAAGGGTATGATATACTTTGCGACGGCATTTTTGGACTAGGAGATTCCAGTCTTGCTATTAGAATACGGCTACGTTGGAATTCTACTTGTTGTAGCTGTTCTTTTCACTGCCATTATTCCGCTTCTGCCTCTGCTTCTCAGTTTTGTTGGCCTTGTCCCCAGGAAAAGCAATCCGGCCAAGACTACTACCTATGAATGTGGCATGCAGACAATCGGCAAGACGTGGGTGCAGTTCAACTTTCGCTATTATTTCTTTGCTGTCCTCTTTGTTGCTCTGGATGTGCTGACAGTTTTTCTCTACCCCTGGGCGGTTAATCTCAAGGGGTTGGGTATGCTCGGTTTTGTGGCTGTTGTTGCCTTTTTCTTGATTATCATGGTGGGTTATGTATATGCGTGGCTAAAAGGAGCCCTGGAATGGAAATAGACCGCTACAAGATCGACCTGGCCGAAACTGAGCGAATCGAAAAGCTGATGAAGAAATCTCAGCGGCCGATTCCGGACCCTGATGACTGGCTAGAGGAAGAACTCAAGCGCAATATTCTGTTGACCACGGTGGATTATGTTGCTGACTGGGCCAGGTCTCGGTCGACTTTCCCACTGATGTTTGGCTTAGCCTGCTGCGCTTTTGAGATGATTGGCACTGCTGCCTCGCGCTTCGATGTTACCCGCTACGGCATGGATATTTTTCGCTGGTCGCCGCGCCAGGCAGATTTGATGATATGCGCTGGAACGTTGACGTGGAAGATGGCGCCAGCGGTGAGGATGATTTACGACCAGATGCCTGAGCCTAAGTGGGTAATCGCTATGGGCGCCTGTGCTGTCAGCGGTGGCACCTTCAGGGAATCGTACAGCGTGGTGCCGGGTATCAATCGCATAGTTCCGGTTGACGTTTATATTCCTGGCTGTCCCCCCCGTCCTGAGGGGTTGATTTACGGCATCAACAAGATACAGCAGAAAATACTGAAAGACAGCATCAAGAACTACCAGTAGCTTAGTATAGACCAGAGGTCACTTAGAATAATGACTGTAGCCTTAAAGGGCGAAGATGTAGCCAAGAAGCTGGGTGAGGTATTCCCTGGCGCTGTTGTAGCATCTGACAAGGTAGTTGTAGTAGTCGATAGTCAGCATCTGTACAAGGTTGCTGAATACCTGAAGAACACTACTGGGTTTGAGTTTGACTACCTGGCAAACCTGGCTGCCGTGGACTACGTGGACTATTTCGAAGTTGTGTATCACTTGACCTCTCTAAAGAATAATCACAGCCTGGTGTTGAAGACGAGATGCTATGGCAGGGAAAAGCTAACTGTGCCTTCTGTATATAGCCTGTGGCAAACCGCTGATTATCAGGAGCGCGAGGCATTCGACCTGATGGGCATTACTTTCACTGGTCACCCAAATCTGAAGCGCTTGTTCTTGTGGGAGGGCTTTGAAGGGCATCCGCAACGGAGGGATTACCTGTAATGGCGATTAAGACAGAGCCCTTTATCCTGAACATGGGCCCGCAGCATCCCTCGACGCATGGCGTCTTTCGTATGCGGGTGACACTTGATGGCGAAGTAATCGTAGGCCTGGAGCCAGTAATCGGATATCTTCACCGCGGCATTGAAAAGCTGGCCGAGGGGCGCACCTATATTCAGAATATGCCTTTTACGGACAGGCTGGACTATGTAACCTCCATGACTAACAACCTGGCCTATGCAATGGCTGTGGAGAAGCTGGCTGGGATAAAGGTGCCAGAGCGGGCTGAGTATTTCAGAGTGGTCATTGCGGAGATGATGCGCATCTCCAGCCATCTTATGGGGGTGGGCTTCTTCCTTAATGACCTTGGTGCCATGATGACTCCGGTGCTTTACATGTGGCGTGAGAGGGAGAAGATCGTAGATTTGTTCGAGATGCTCTGCGGCCAAAGACTAACCTATAACTACATGCGCTTTGGCGGCGTCAGTCAGGATGTCCCTGAGGAGTTCTGGCCTGCCCTAAAACGTTTTGTGGCGGAGATGCCGAAATTCATTGACGAGTATGAACAGCTATTATCGTTAAATGAGATTTTGCTGGCGAGAACTAAGGGTGTGGGTATTCTGCCCAGTGATATGGCAGTAAATATCGGAGCCAGCGGGCCAGTGCTGCGAGCCAGCGGTGTTAAGTGGGACCTGCGTCGCGCTGACCCATATTCTATCTATGACCGATTTGATTTCGATGTCCCGGTGGGGAGCGTTGGGGACTGCTATGACCGATACATGGTGAAGATAGAGGAGATGAGGCAGAGCGTCCGCATACTGAAGCAGGCTATAGCTCAGTTTCCTGCCAAAGGCGAGCTTTGTGCTGATGTGCCTCTTTTGCTTCGTCCGCCAGTGGGCGAGGTATATGGGCGGATTGAAGCGCCGAAGGGCGAGCTTGGGTTTTATTTGGTGAGCGATAATTCTATTGCCCCTTACAGGTTTCATGTGCGCACTCCGGAGCTAATAAACCTGACGGCTCTGCGCGAGATGACCATAGGCTGGAAGGTGGCTGACCTGATTATTATATTTGGAAGCATCGATATTTGCATGGGAGAGATAGACCGATAATGACGCTCCTGGAAGAGTTTGGCCTGTGGCTGAGAACACTTAACTGGCCGGAGTGGGCGGCCTATGTAGTTCCCGCCCTTCTGGGGATTGTGGTGGTTCTTGGTTTTGTGCTGGCACTGGTCATAATTTTCATCTGGTTTGAGCGGCGGTTACTGGCGCGCTTTCAAGTGCGTCTCGGCCCGAATCGCTTGGGGCCTGAGGGTATATTCCAGCCGCTAGCTACCGGTCTCAAGGTATTGCTCAAAGAGGATATAGTTCCAGCTAAGGCTGATAAGGTAGTACACTGGCTAGCCCCTATTGTGGTATTTGCACCCATACTGCTTATCTTTGCCGTGGTGCCTTTAGGACAGCGTGCCATCTTCGCCGACCTGAATGTGGGTGTTGTCTATGTGGTGGCTATCAGCTCGATATCTGCTGTGGGTATATATATGGCTGGGTGGGGTTCAAATAACAAGTATGCTCTGCTCGGCGCTATGCGGTCGATAGCTCAGTTGGTGAGCTATGAGATGCCGATAGTCCTTTCTCTGATTGGCGTAGTGCTGATGGCGGGGTCACTATCAATGACTAAGATAGTCGAAGCTCAGGCGATACCGTTCATCCTATTGCAACCGCTAGGGTTTGCCATTTTCTTCCTGGGAGCGCTGGCTGAGATGAATCGAAGTCCCTTTGACCTGCTGGAGGCAGATTCCGAGATAGTCGCTGGTTTTCATACCGAGTATTCAGGTATGAAGTTTGCCATGTTCTACATGGGTGAGTTTGGTCACGCTGT
>VGOF01000199.1 GCA_016875975.1 Chloroflexota bacterium
ATACTAATAAGAGCGGCGAATTCCAGCAATGGACTGATGCCGCCTTTGGCTACCTCCCCTGTGATAGTGGCAATGCCTACCGGCCCAGTCAATTTAGGAGCTGTGTGCCTGACGAACCAGCTTGTCACTTCATTTCTGAATAGAACGAGGATCTCCCAGCAATGGCGTATACCCAGCGGAGCTGCTTCCCAAACTGGGTAGGATTCCCTGACTTTAGTGCTTTCTGTTCCAGTGATGGTGATACCAGTGGCTCCTTGTCCTGCAGGTGGGTTCCATCGTGGTTTTACCACTATTTCTTTCAAGCTCTGGTCTTGTTTTTGAAGTAGTATATTTATTTCTGAGCCGAGATTGAGATGGATGAGATAGCTGACGTCGGCGCGGTTGATAACCTGGCGGTTGTCTATTTTGAGGACAATATCTCCAGGCTCGATTCCTGCGCTTTGCGCTGGTGAACCGGGGACTACGTCTTTTATGAATACCTTTTCTTGTACTACATCGTGAGGGATCATATAGCTCATGGTGAGCAGGAATATCGGTAGAATGATGTTCATGAGAGAGCCCGCGGTAAGGACGAGGAATCTCACGGGCATGCTCTTGCTGGCCAGGCTGCCTGACAGTGAAGGGTCCTCTTCACCTACAAGTTTGGTGAAGCCACCTAAGGGGATTGCATTAAGGGAGTACACGGTCTCACCCTTTTTGAAGCTCAAGAGTCTTGGGGGGAAACCGATACCGAACTCCTCTACTTTTACGCGGGCTAGCTTGGCTGTTATAAAGTGACCAAACTCATGTGCAAATATGAGTACCAGCAGCATACCGAGGAAACTTACTATGGATATAATTGCTGTTGTTAGCATGTAATCTTCCTTTTGGCTATATCCTCTACTGTCTGTCTTGCCCATATGTCGGCTGCTAGTATCTCTTCCAAGGATGGATTGACAACAGGATGGTGCCGGGTAATAGTCTGAGTAATTAGTTCAGCAATGTCCGTTAACCTTGCTTTTCCTGCAAGGAAGAGGTTTACGGCGACCTCATCAGCAGCCGAAAGCACGGCAGGGCAAGTGCCACCCTCTTTACCAGCTTCCAGCGCTAGTTTCAAGCAGGGAAATTGACCTGGGTTGACAGGCTCAAAGGTAAGGGCTTTTACCTTGGTTAGATTGAGATGTGGCAAGTGCGCGTTAGGCAGTCGCTCAGGATAGGACAAAGCGTATTGGATTGGTAGCCGCATATCGGGGAAGCTCAGTTGGGCCTTAGTTGAGCCATCGGCGAATTCTACAAGGGAGTGGATAATGCTCTGCCTGTGGATTATGATTTCTATGTGGTCAAATGGAATTGAGAAAAGCCAGTGCGCTTCTATGGCCTCAAGTCCTTTGTTCATAAGTGTTGCTGAATCTATGGTTACCTTCCTTCCCATTTTCCACGTGGGGTGACTCAGTGCTTCTTTTGGAGTTACTTTTGCCAGTTGCTCTGGTGACTGGCCATAGAAAGGTCCACCTGACGCAGTGAGTATTATTCTGGCCGGTTGCGATTGTTCACCGTGTAGGCATTGCCAAATGGCACTGTGTTCGCTATCTATTGGCAGAATTTGAGCCCCATATTGTTTAGCTTCGGATGTAATAATTTTTCCTGCCAGTACTAGCACCTCTTTGTTGGCCAGGGCGATCTGTTTGCCTGCTCTGATGGCTGCCAGTGTTGGCCTTAGCCCTGCTTTGCCCGACGTGGCTATTACAACAAGGTCGACATCAGGATGTGCGGCAATTTCCTCCATCGATAGTGATTCTGCTGGGCTGTGTATGTCGATGGCTTTAGCCGAATAGACCATTCGAGGTTGGAGTTGTGCTACCTGTTTGGCCAAGAGGGCAGAATTGTCTCTACCTGCCAGTGCAACAACTCGGAATCTGTCAGGGAACGCACCTACGACATCTAGTGTTTGCTGACCTATGGAACCTGTGGAGCCCAGTATGGCTATACTTTTCATCTGGTTGTCCAAAGTTGGGTGAATAGTATGTAATAGTAAATAACAATGCCTGTGAATATTATGCTATCAGCACGGTCGAGGATACCACCGTGACCTGGCAATATTTTGCTGGCATCTTTGGTGCCAGTATTGCGTTTCAGCAATGAGCCGACTAAATCTCCAAGCTGTGCTAGTATGCTTAATACAAGGCTTAGCAGGGTCATTTGCCAGAGGTTGATCGGTAGATTGAGCAGAAGGCCAAGAGCCAGTGCGACGATGACAGAACCCACGAGACCACCCGCTGCGCCTTCCCAGGTTTTGGCTGGGCTTATGGCTGGAGCTAGCGTGTGTCTGCCCCAGGTTTTACCGACGAGATAGGCGGCAGTATCATTGGCAAAAGTTACGAGCATGCCCCAGAAAACCCATTCCTTGCCGAATTCCAAGCCTCTGATATGAATCCAGTAGTTTAGCATCCATCCGATGTAGAAGACCCCAGCTAGCGTCCATGCCCAACTGTTGAAAGCCTGCTCTCGCGGTGACCGGAATATCAGCCAAATCAGGGAGATGGCTATACCAAGGGTGGTTATGAAAGGCGTTGCTAACGGATAGGTGCAGTGGGAACCAATCAGGATGAGTGCTATCCAGACCAAGCCGAAATATGTAAGAGGTCGTGTATTTGTGTTTGATGCCATTCGGTAGAACTCGAGGCCTCCGAGCAAAGCAATAACGGTCACGAAAAGAGTGAACCACAATCCGCCAAACCATATTGCTGCTATGAGGATGGGTAAGCCGATGGCAGCAGTGATAAGCCTCTGCCTGAGCATGTCTATCCCTCAGGCTCCGAGTATGGAGTATTGGGTGTTGAAATTGGCTGAGCTGCGTTGCGGCGAGATGTTTTGCATTTGGGAACGATCAATGTGTTGTTGGATATAATTGGGTTGTGCTTGCCTTGAGACAGGTGGTGATGTTGGAGCGGGTTATTAGACTTCCATTACCTCCTTTTCTTTGTCTTGGCCGACTTTGTTTGCCTTTTCTATGTAGTTGTCCGTGATTTTTTGCATCTGCTCGGAGGCGCGGGTATATTGATCTTGAGAAATTTCCTTATTCTTCTCTGCCTGTCTCAGCTTCTCGATGCCATCCCGCCTGATGTTGCGCAGCGCAACTCTGGCTTCTTCTAGTCTCTTGTGGACTACTCTTATCAGTTCTTTACGTCTTTCTTCGGTTAAGGGGGGAATTACTATGCGCACAACGTTGCCATCACTGGTGGGATTGAGGCCAAGGTCGGATTTAAGGATTGCCTTCTCGACGTTACGGGCTATAGTGCGGTCCCAGGGTTGGATCAGGAGTATCTTGGCCTCGG
>VGOF01000200.1 GCA_016875975.1 Chloroflexota bacterium
CCTTTGTTCAGGGCGTAGAGCAAGATGGCAGTAACGATACCTCCGTCCTGGCAGGCTTTGACCGTGTTCTGGTCCTTGGCCCTGGCAGCCAGGATGCGCCGGTATACTCCGATGCCTCTCTTTTCCAGCTTGCCCAGGACCTCACTCATTATCTCCTCGACCGCACCACGCCTGAGCAAGTAGCAGGCGTCATAGCATATAGGGCAACTCACGCAGTCCAGTTTTTTCCTGGGCCTCTTGGGCTTGCCTTCGAGGAACTTTATATGCGAATTGGGGCATGCTAGAATGCACGCCCCACAAACCGTACACGAACCCGTGTTGATTACTTTAGCTTCTAAGTCGTCGTAATTGGGCATTGCTCCTTTTACTTTCTACTGTGATATTTGGCAGTTCAAAACGTCATTGCATGTTCGTTTGTCACTGCGAGCCCTTCCACTGAAGTGCGTGGCAGTCTCATAGTTGAGAGTGGGCAATGACAGTAGTAATACTAAACGCTTTTACGCTTACTCGCCTCTGGCTTTCATCTTGGCTATCTCCTCCTCCTTCAATTGCCTCTTGAAGATCTTCTCTGTCACGGTGAGGGGCAACTCTTTCCTGAACTCTATAAACTTGGGCACAGAGTAAGGTGGTAGCTTTTCACGGCAATGGCTTATTATATCTTCAGTGGTCACTTTCCCCTCATACTCCGGTTTCAATCTTATGAAAGCTTTAATCCTATCGCTGCCGGGGCGGTCAGGGTCTGGAATTCCGATGGCTACACCATCAGCAACCGCTGGATGCTCATAAAGCACATCATCAACCAGCCTGGTATAGACTTTAAGTCCGGAAACATTTGCCATATCTTTAACGCGGTCAGTAATGTAGAAATAGCCATCGTCATCCATTTTTACCACATCACCGGTGGCCAGCCAGCCATCAACCAGCCCTTTGCCCTGTTCAGGCCAGTAACCCTTCATTACCTGCGGCCCGCGAACCCACAGCTCTCCCTCCTTGCCGGGAGCAGCCTCCTCATTTGTTTCCAGGTCTATTATCTTGACTTCCGTATCTGGCAGTGGTACACCTACGGATCCAATTTTTTCCGAAGTCATAAAGCCGGTGAGCTTTGAAAAAGACGAAATGTTTATATGGGTGCCGCTCGTTTCCGACAGACCATAAGCCTCCGTTATCGGCATGCCCGTGTCATGCTTGAACTTCTGAGCAATTTCTGGAGCCAGAGCTGCCGCACCAGACATGAACATAGTGTTTATCCTTCCCAATCCTTTCGAGACCAACCTCGAGTATTGAGTAGGCACGCAGGCGCACAAAAAAGGACGGTATTTCGTCAGCATTTGGAAAAATGTGTCAATGTCTCTAGGGTCAGGAAGTAAATACATCTTAAGCCCCCAGTAAACAGCAAAGTGCATCATCATATGTCCATACTGGTGAAAAAGCGGGATCGGCATCATTATAGAGGTTTTCCCTCTAACTCCTACCTTCAAGGGTTCCATATACCACGCAATATGGGTCATAGCCACCGACCGGTTGTAATGCGTCAACATTACACCTTTGGGCAGGCCGGTAGCGCCTCCAGTGAAGACAAGAATGGCTAAGTCTTCCATCGGGTCGATTTCAATTTCCGGCGGCCTCGGCTCGTGCTTGGCTATCAGGTCGTGGAACTGGTGGGTGCCCGGCACCTGCTTTGATTCCGGCTTCTCCAGCGAATAGTCCATAAGAGAGGTCAGAATTATCGTCTTGATTTTAGTCTTATCTTTTATTGAATTGACCAGCTCCAGGGACATGTCAGAGCAAATTACCGTCTCAGCTCTCGAATCTCCTATCTCATATATCAAATCAGCAGCCCTATGCAACACGCTACATGGAACATGCACCGCTCCGGCTTTCAGTATCCCGAAATCACCAATGAGGTACTGCGGGCAATTGGGCAGGATGCTGGCTACCTTGTCGCCCTTCTTGACGCCGAGGTCGGCAAGAGCGTTGGCAAACCTATCCGACTCCAGCTTCAAGTCTTTGTAACTCATTTCGTTTCCCAGATAAAACCACGCCGACTTATCAGGATACTCATCCGCTGTAGCATCCAGAAGGCTCTGGATAGTCATCCTGGGATAAGGTTGCCTTGTCTGCGGAAGCTTATACGGTCCTAACTTATAATTCTTGAGCCAGGGCTTCTCAGAAACAGGAACAGCCATGGTTTCACCTCCTATATCTTGCCGATGACGAAGTCCAGTCCCAGCTCCTTTAGCTTTTCGGGCGTGGGCTTGGCCGTCTTCTTGTCCCAGCCCCGGAACTCGTAGTAGGCATCCAGCATTTCGTCCATCTTTTCCACCTTGTGGCCTTCGGCTGCTCCCTCTGGCAACGGGTCTTCGTACAGCCGTTTTGGCAGCGAGTCGTCAGCCCGGGTGCATCCCTCTCTAACGCTGAACGCCCTGGCAAGATTATAAATCCGCTCTCCGGTTTTCCTGAAGTCATTCACGGTGTAATCCCAGCCAACGCAATTTCCTATCATGTCAGCCCAGTCTTGCGCAGCCAGCGCCATGCCCATGAACTTGCAGGTGCCCATGGCGTCGAACATGGTGTTGGCGTCCTCAAGGTCTTTCACCACCTTTGTCTCCCTGGGATTTTCCACCATAGGGTCTTCGATTTTGCTGTCTTCAATGCAAAGGAAGGGGATGTCGATGAAGGCGGGGCCTTCGACATAGGCAGTGATGTGGTCGCCGCCGCGGTTGGCGGTGACAAAGGCGAGGCCGCATATCTTGGCTGCACGGGGGTCATAGGCAGGCATTTCCAAGCCTTTGACATGCATAGCGAATTTCTCAGTACCTTTGCCCAGCTTCTTGGCCATTCTCATGGTTCCTTCAGCCAGCAGGTCTCCGATTCCTTCACGCTTGGCAATCTTGGGTATTAACCTAACCACCGCGTCAGCATCACCGAATTTCAACTCCATGCCGTCGGTCTGCTCTTTGGTCAGGACTCCCTTTTCGTAGCACTCCATGGCAAAGGCGATGGTGCTTCCGGTGGAGACGACATCGAGGCCGTAATCATCGCACTGGTTATGTGCGTAGGTTATCGCCTCCAGGCTTTCCAGGGCGCACATGGCGCCGAAGGAGCCGATAGTTTCAAACTCTGGCCCTTCACCCTTGCAGGCATAGGGGCCGCTCTTGACCACGCTAACTCTGCCGCAGCTAATGGGGCAGGCGTAGCAGTGTTTTCGGTCGGTGAGCAGGGTCTCGGTCAGCGTGATGCCGCTGATTTTCTCGATGTCTGGGAAGACGCCGGTTTGCCAGTTTCGGGTGGGGAAGCCGCC
>VGOF01000201.1 GCA_016875975.1 Chloroflexota bacterium
GGATAGGGCGTGCCATCTTTGGGCAAAGGAGGTATTCATGAAAGTAGGTTTTGTCGGCGGTGGTGTCATGGGTGAGGCTATCATCAAGGGCGTGTTGGCCAAGGGCATTGCTAGACCTGATGATATCGTGGTGAACGATATCAGCCGGGCAAGGTGTGATTTGCTGAACAAGCAGTACGGAGTTAATGTGGTTGCTGATAACCGTCAGGCTGTAGAGGGCGCTGATGTTGTGGTGTTGGCTATTAAGCCGCAGGAGCTGCCTAAGGTCCTGCGGGAGCTGAAGGGAGTGACGGCCAGGAAGTTGGTCATTTCTATTATAGCTGGCGCTACGCTGGATACGTTGTGCCAGGGTTTAGGTCATAATTGCGTGGTGCGTTCTATGCCCAACATGCCGGCGCAGATTGGAGAGGGTATGACGGTATGGACGACAGCTTCCGAAGTAGACGAAAAACAGAAGAACATGGCGCAGTCCATTCTAGCTGCTTTGGGCGAAGAGCTATATGTCAGCGCTGAGAAATACATTGATATGGCTACGGCGGTGAGCGGCAGTGGCCCAGCTTATGTCTTTCTTGTTATAGAGGCGTTAACCGATGCTGGTGTGCATATTGGCTTGCCCAGGGACATGGCTGAGAAGATGGTGATACAAACAGTGCTAGGCTCAGCACGCTCTGTTGAAGCCACCGGTAAGCACCCGGCCGAGTTGAAGAACAAGGTGACATCGCCTGGCGGCACTACCGCAGAAGGGCTGCTGCAACTTGAATCCGGCGGGCTGCGCTCGCTGCTGCTGCGGGCGGTGATAGCTGCCTATGAGAAGTCTAAAAGCCTGGGGGCTAAGTGAGCTACCGGATATAATTTGAGAAACCAGTGGATAAAGATAGAATAAAAGCTCAGATAGACCTGGAGTGGGACGACGATGAAGTGTTGCCAGAGGTGGTCAATCCAGATACAGAATTCCTGTTCAATCGGATGACTGAAGCTACCTTTGAGGTTGTTGGTGCCCGACAAGGGGAAATGATACTGGATATCGGGTGTGGCAGGGCTGGAGACGGTGTAGAGCTGGCAAGAAGAGGTGCCACAGTAGTCGGCCTTGAAGCTTCCAGGGTGATGCTGGCGCATGCCAGGGAGCATGTCAATGGTAACGGGGCACACGTGACGCTGGTTCACGGCGTCGGTGAGTGCCTGCCTGTCAGGCATCAGTCTGTGGACAAAGTCCTGTGCAAGGGCGCGCTGGACCACTTTGCTGAGCCTGAGACAGTGATTGGACAGATTGCCAGAGCGCTAAAGCCGGAGGGACAGGCGATTATTGCCCTGGCCAACTTCGAAAGTCTGGGATTTAAGCTGGGTAGGCGAATTTATTCTGTGAAATTGGCACTGGGCTTCAAGGATGGGACGGTGAGGATGCCGTGGGAGCCGCCGCCGGACCATACCTGCAAATTCGATTATTTTCTGCTCAGGCGGATGGTGGGTGCTTATCTCGAGGTTGAGGAGGAGGTTGGCGTGTCTTTTTTGTTCGGGTTCCCCTGGTGGGGGGCATTTCTGGCCAGATGCCCACGAAAGATTTATTTGGCGCTACTGGCTATATTGGACAAGGTGGCTCACCGTTTCCCGTCTCTGAGCGATGTGGTCATTCTGCGCTGTCGGCCCAAGAATGGGGAGTGTGTGGATTGAGTTATGGTTCTCATGGCGGAAGGCAGGGCTGATTGGCGATGGCAAAACGAGCGCTGATCACCGGAGTTACGGGGCAGGATGGGGCTTATCTGGCAAAATTTCTGTTGGATAAGGGTTACGAGGCTTCAGGTACATATGCAGCCTCATTCAAGGATGATTTCTGGAGGCTGCAATATCTGAATATCCAGGACAAAATTATCCTTCTCCCTCTCGATTTGTCTGATTGCGATTCGATATCCGATGCTGTCCAGCGCAGTCAACCCTCCGAGTTATATCATCTGGCAGCGTTAAGCTTTGCCGGCGGTGCTTTTGATGACCCGATAGCCTATGGCGACGTCGATGGCTTGGCAGTGACCAGGTTGCTGGAAGCTGTCAAGCATATCAATCCAGAGATTAGAATGTTCCAGGCTTCCACAATGGCGCTTTTTGGGGATGGCGATGGCAAGCCACTCACAGAAAGCAGTCCGTTGTGGCCAACAAATCCCTACGGTGTTGCCAAGCTGTATGCCTATTGGTCTGTTCGGGTGTACCGGCAGCACTATGGGGTGTTTGCCTGCAATGGCATCATGTTTAATCATGAATCGCCTTTGAGGGGGCTGCAGTTTGTTACCCGAAAAATCACCAATGCGGCGGCCAAGATAGCTTTGGGATTGGAAAAGGAGCTAACTCTGGGCGACCTGGATGCCAGGAGGGATTGGGGCTATGCGCCTGAATACGTCAAAGCGATGTGGCTCATGCTGCAGCAGGATGAGCCAGATGACTATATTATTGCTACCAATGAAGCGCATAGTGTTGGGGAATTTGTCCAGAAGGCATTTGAGGTTGTGGGGTTGGATTGGCGAGGATATGTCAAGGCGGACGAAAAGCTGCGCAGGTCAAGCGAAGCTGGCTGTTGCCAGGGGGATTATTCCAGGGCTAGAGACAGGCTGGGCTGGCGACCGGAGACAGGGTTCGAGCAATTGGTGGAGATGATGGCACAAGAAGACCTGGGGCGATGGCAGAGATGGATGGGAGGTGAAAGTTTTCCCTGGGACGTGCCCAACTGTCCTGAGGAGAAGTCGGCATTTTCCAGGGCATCAGATGTGCCTGAGAAGCGGCGCAATTGAGAGGATGCCTGAGCAATGGCTGGATAGGCTCAGGGCTGTTTCTTGGTCTTCTTGTCTGACAGCTTGGACATGGCGTTGGCCAGCTTGGACAGGGGAAAAGTTATGGCATCGCCGAGCTTATCCAATCCGTGCTCGATGGAGTCTGCTGCTTTGTCCACGGCCGATTGAAAGCCGCTGGCTGCTGAGGTGGGCGTTTGCCTTGTTGTTCCTTTTTGTTTTGGCGTTGCCTGGTCTTCCAGCAATCCCAGTCTTACTGTAGGCTCTGTTTCAATGACCTGTATTGCCTCTTTCTCTTCTGGTGCCGGGGCCGACACCGTGAATTTAGAGAGCAGGTCATTGACCTGTACCTTGTAATCACCAGCCGTGGTTCTGACCACATTAAAGCTCATGGGCAGTGTGGTTCTTGGGGGGAGATTGACTACCTCGGCGGCCACCACCTCGCCATTGAGCTTCAGGTTGACCGGATAGATACAATGGGCGTCGCTATTATTAGTCGCTAGGAAGCCTATGGTAA
>VGOF01000202.1 GCA_016875975.1 Chloroflexota bacterium
CACGGAGAAAAGCGACGGCACTATAAAGATATGCGTCAAGGACGATGGCCTCGGGATAAAGCCGGAGGTCATAGATAAGATATTCGACCCCTTCTTCACCACCAGGGAGGTAGGAGAGGGAACGGGCCTGGGCTTGAGCCTGTGCTACGGCATAGTAGCCGAACATAACGGCAAGATATACGCCGAAAGCAAGCCGGGCAAAGGGGCTACCTTTATCGTGGAACTGCCTGTAGTCAGCGAAGCTGAAACGCCAGAGCCACCTGAACCTGTTGCTGATGAACCTAAGAAGGTGGGCAAAGCCAGGATACTGGTGGTTGATGATGAGCAGGTAATCAGGGACATAGCGAAACGTATACTTACCAGCGAAGGCTATAATGTAGATACTGTGGACAACGCCACGGATGCTTTGAAAATGATTAAAGGGAAGAGATACAACCTCCTCCTGCTGGACGTCAAGATGCCGGGGATGAGCGGGCCTGAGCTATACCGGCGAATCCAGAAGATAACCAAATCGCTGGCGAAGAGGGTGGTGTTTGTCACCGGCGATGTTATGAGTGCGGATACTGACAGGTTCCTCGCCGAGACCAGGGTTGCCCACGTTGCCAAGCCCTTCGATGCTGCGCAGCTAAAGAAAGAGGTGAAGCGAGTGCTGAGCGAAGGGCAATAGAAGACCATATCCTGCTGCACTATTAGCCTGTGTTGTTGGAGATACATCAGTCCATATTGCGCAGCCAGAATTGCCAGGCCAGCGGAGTTCGGCACTCGTCGCCCGCCGCTTGGTGCTAGTCGCTCGGAACTCGTCACCAACTGTCATTGCGAGACCCGACGCAGTCGGGGCGAAGCAATCTCCCCGTCATTCTAACTCTCTCCCGCCAGGGGAGAGAGAATGGGATGCAGCATCTTCCCGCTAGGGGAGAGAGCGCCACTGTATTTCCTCTCCCTTGAGGGGAGGGAGGATAAGAGGAACGCCCCGTCGCCAGTCCTTCCCTCGAAGAGACGCAGTCTCCGCCCTCCGTGTCATTGCGAAGCAATCTCCCTCCGAGACCCTTCACTCCGTTCAGGGTGACGGGTATGTAAGGAGACAGGGTGACAAATAGGCAATGGGATTGCTTCGTCACGTCCCGATTGCATCGGGACTCACGATGACAGTTTAATTGTGTTGGGACAGTCTCACCCACGATAGGAAGGACAAGTCCTTCACGGGAAGGATTGGCGGGTTTGTGAACCCACCCTACGCAAATCACGCTGCTTCCCAAAGTTTTCGGTAGCCTCCTAATCCCAAAAACGCCTCTTGCTTCCCTATATTTTGCAAATGATTTGCATTTGCGTTACAATTACGGGTGATGGTTAGAAAGGAATCTTCGATGGTGGGTTCCGCGCGCCCTACCAAACCCGCCAGTGCAAGGCAGGTGTTGAACAGCTCCAGCAGGCGGGTGACAGCGCAACGCACCCTGCTTCTCGACCTCATCCGCCACAGCGATGGCCACCTGGATGCCGAGGGGCTTTATCGGCTGGCAAAGGAGAAACACGCCCGCATCAATCTATCCACGGTCTATCGCAACCTGCAGCTCTTTAAGAAGCTGGGGCTGATAGAGGAGAGGCACTTCACCGAGGAACATCATCATTACGAGGCTAAAGCCACTGCCGAACACCAGCATCTGTGCTGCCTCGGTTGCGGTAAGGTGATGGAGTTCGATTTTCATCTAACGCCGAACCTCAAGGGGAAAATCGGCAAGGAATACGATTTCGATATCACTGGGGTGGAAGTGAGCCTGACCGGTCTGTGCTCTGACTGCCGCCAGGACGAGAAAAGGAAATAGAACTGCAATGTCACATAAAAGACAGGTAACGCTAAGGCGCATGGAAGCCGGGCAGAGCGGCATTGTAATTCAAATTTCTGGTGGCCACGGCCTGGTGCGGCGACTGGAAGCTATGGGCATAAGGCCGGGGAAAAAAATTACCAAGGTCAGCTCCGCATTCTTGCGCGGCCCGGTGACGTTCAAGGTTGACCATATGCAGATAGCTATCGGCTTCGGCATGGCCAACAAGATAGTGGTCGAAGTGGATAACCCGGACTGAACTCCGATGAAGATACTGCTCATGGGAAACCCCAACGTGGGCAAGAGCGCCCTGTTCTCCCGCCTCACCGGCACCAGCATCATTGCCTCCAACTACCCGGGCACCACGGTGGAGTTCACCGAAGGCCAGCTCAGACTGGGAAAAGAACAGGCCCAGATTATAGATGTCCCTGGTACCTATTCTCTCGACCCCACCAGTAAAGCCGAAGAGGTGGCGGTAGAAATGCTCAAGCAGGGCGACCTGGTCATTAACGTCGTCGATGCCACCAATCTGGAGAGAAATCTGAATCTTACCCTGCAACTGCTGGAAAAAGGCTTGCCCGTAATCGTGGCGTTGAATATGTGGGATGACGCCCGCCACCGCGGCATTAATATAGACGTAGCCAGGCTGGAGCGGCTTCTGGGTGTGCCTGTAGCGCCCACTGTGGGAGTCACCGGCGAGGGAATTAAGGAGATGGTGGAGCTCATACCCCAGGCAGCAGCGCCACAGATTGCCTGGGTCAATGATTCGGAACGGTGGGCCAGAGTCGGTGACATCGTCAGCCAGGTGCAATCGTTAAGCCATCGGCATCATACCTGGCGCGAGAGGCTGGAAGACGTCAGCAGCCACCCGGCAGGCGGAGCTATTTTAGCAATACTGGTGCTGTTCGCCAGCTTCTGGGTTATCCGCCTTATCGGCGAAGGTGTTATCAGCTACATCACCGACCCCTTCTTCGAACGGCTCTGGGCGCCCCTGCTGATGAAGCTGAGCGCCGTGCTTGGCCCTGGTAGTATCTGGCACAGCATACTGATAGGCAAACTAATAGACGGGCAAATCGATTACCTCCAGTCCTTCGGCCTGCTTAGCACCGGACTGTACATAGAGTTCGGCGTGGTGATTCCCTACATCCTCTCCTTCTACCTGGTGCTGGGGATACTGGAGGACGTGGGCTACCTGCCGCGATTGGCGGTGCTGGCAGATACCATGTTGCACCGGCTGGGGCTGCATGGTTATGCCATCATCCCCACCATACTCGGCCTGGGCTGCAACGTGCCGGCGGTGATGGCTACGCGCATCCTGGAAAGCCGCAAGCAGAGGTTCATTGCCGCCACGCTGATATCCATTGCCGTTCCCTGCGCAGCGTTGCAGGCCATGATTATAGGCTTGGTAGGGCAGCAGGGCTGGCAATATGTGTTTATGGTCTACGGCACGCTG
>VGOF01000203.1 GCA_016875975.1 Chloroflexota bacterium
AAGCGGAATAATGGCAGTGAAAAGAACAGCTACAACAAGTAGAATTCCAACGTAGCCGTATTCTAATAGCAAGACTGGAATCTCCTAGTCCAAAAATGCCGTCGCAAAGTATATCATACCCTTTCAAAAAAACGCAAGCCCAATTTCAAACCAAACAAAACAAGCACTCAAAAATGCCCACACTACTTGACTGCAGAGTAACTCGGAGTATAATTTGCCTGCTTTTGCTATATGACAATGCGCATTACCGGTGGCAGCGCCAGAGGCCACCAACTCAAAGTCCCCAGGAGTCAACGGGTACGGCCCACCACCGACCGTACCCGGGAGGCCGTCTTCTCCATCCTGGCATCGCTGGCCACGCGCTGGTCACGCTGCCTTGACCTGTTTGCCGGCAGCGGCGCCCTGGGCATCGAAGCCCTCAGTCGTGATGTAGAATGGGCTGACTTTGTTGACCAAGACCACCGCTGTTGTGCTATTATTGAACAGAATTTAGAGAAGGTCGGTTTTGCGGGAAAGGCGCACGTCTACTGCTGCGCCGTAACCAAAGCCCTCACCTTCCTCGAGAGTGAGTATGACATCATATTCCTGGACCCACCTTATGCCGACCAATCTTTGGGTAATTTGATGACACAGTTGGCTAAATCCAAGCTTATCGGCAGCGAATCATTGGTCATCGCTTTTCACTCTTCCCGCTCTCCGCTTCAAGAGAGCTATGATAGCCTCTCTTCAATAAAGGAAAGAAGATACGGAGACACAAGTATTTCAATCTATCACAAGGAGACTCCATCTTGATTACCGCTATCTATGCAGGCAGCTTTGACCCAATCACCAACGGACACCTGGATATCATCAAGCGAGCATCATCGCTGTTCGATGAGCTGATTGTCGGCATCTACGACCGTCCACGTAAGAACCTGCTTTTTACCATCGATGAAAGGGTAAAACTAGCCAAAGAAGCAGTAAAAGACATGCCCAAAGTCAAAGTGGTATCGTATTCTGGGCTCACAGTAGAATTCGCCAAGGAAGTTGGGGCAAAGGTCATGGTCAGGGGATTAAGAATGAGCTCCGATTTCGAAGGCGAGTTTGAGATGGCCATGATGAACAAAAAGCTGGCACCAGACCTGGAGCTAGTCTGCTTCATGACCAGCCTACAATACCAGTTCCTCAGCTCCAGCCTGCTTAAGGAAGTTGCCCAGCTAGGAGGATGCCTCGAAGAAATGTTGCCTGGCCACGTGGCAAAAGCTCTGACAGCGAAATATGCCTCAAAACCGTGCTAGGTAATGGCATCGGTACCTGATATAGTATAGAATAATCTGCCAAAGATAGCAGCCAACAATCAAGGAGGTCAGAATGGCATACAAAATCACCGATGATTGCATCAGTTGCGGCGCCTGCGAGCCTGAATGCAAGAATCAGGCTATCAAAGAAGGGGACGCCATCTACGTGATAGACGCCGACAAATGCACCGAGTGCATTGGATGGTTTTCCGAGTCCAAGTGCGCCGAAGTCTGCCCGGTGGATTCCTGCATCCCCGACCCCGCTCACAAAGAGAGCAAGGAACAGCTCCTGGAGAAGTGGAAGAAGCAAAACCCAGGCAAGACCCCCGAGGCCACTTAATCGTCGACCGCCAACATCTCAACCAGAAACTCAGGATAGGACACACGGCGCCTCCGTAAAGGGCGTTGTGTTTCCTATTTTCTTGTTGGTTGTACCCAGATGCTTACCATCGACTATGACCTCATAGAAATTAAAAACGGCGAGCGCATCCTTGACGTCGGCTGCGGTGAAGGCAGACACACCTGGCAGGCTTGCAAGGAAGGCGCTTGCCTGGCCTGCGCCCTTGATATCGAGCAAACCAACTTGGTCAAGGCACGCAACATGCTGCACCTTATGGACGAAGAACGCCAAACAGTGGGAAAATGGATGCTGGTCAAAGGAGACATCACCCATCTACCCTTCCCCGACGGCGCTTTTAACAAAGTAGTCTGCTCCGAAGTGCTGGAACATATCCCCGATGACCTGCAAGGCATCAGAGAGCTGGTGAGAGTGCTTAAGGACGATGGCATACTGGCAGTGAGCGTGCCATCCTATGTGCAAGAGACTATCTGCTGGAAGCTGTCGAGCGATTACCACCACCAACCCGGTGGCCATATTAGGATTTACAAGGCTAAGGAGCTTGAGTCCAAGCTACGACAGAGCAACCTGGACATCTTCGCCATCCGCCATAAGCATGCTCTCCATTCCTTCTATTGGATTTCCCGCTGCCTCTTCGGCATGAAAAAGGAAAAAGCCATCATCCCATCGCTGTATCACAGGTTCCTGGTATGGGACATATACCACCAAACCCGACCTGTTAAGTGGGTTGATTCCTTGTTCAACCACATCCTCCCCAAGAGCCTGGTTCTCTATGCCCGAAAATCTCAGGCGGAGGCGAGCAAGGCTTAAAAGAAGCAACAGCCGGCGAACCATCAGATGCGCATTTGCATACTAAGCTATAGAAGCTATACCTACTCCGGCGGCCAGGGCGTGTACCTCCGCTACCTGAGCCGCGCCTTCAGAGACATGGGACACCAGGTTGACATCGTCTCCGGCCCACCATACCCTGAGCTGGATGAGGGCGTTCAGCTAATCAAGTTGCCCAGTCTCGACCTTTACACCATGTCCTCGGTAAGACGGCTGTTCATTAACCCGCGGAAGCTAGATTCCCGGCCCGATGTTGTGGAATGGTTGGGCACTATGACTGGCTACTTCTCCGAGCCATTAGCTTTCGGCATGAGAGCTTACGATTTGCTGCGCCATAGCCAGCAGAAATACGACATCATCCACGATAACCAGACGATGTCCTACGGCGTGCTCAAACTCCGGGAGCTAGGCTACCCAGTCGTCGAGACCATTCACCACCCCGTGACCATCGACCGTGACCTGGCAATGAAATCGGCCTCCCTCAAGAACAAGCTGGGCTACATGCGGTGGTACTCCTTCGTAAATATGCAGATGAAAGTGGCGCGCCAGTTATCGCACGTAATCACCGTATCGGAGATGGCAAAGGAGCACATCGCTGACGTTTTCAAAATTCCGCCGGAAAAGTTGCACGTCATCTACAACGGCATTGATACCGCGGAGTTCAGCCCTTCGGATAAAGTCACTCGCCAGGAAAACAGGCTGCTGGCGGTTATCAGCCGTGACACGGCAGTCAAAGGATTGAAATACCTGCTGGAAGCGCTCGCTATCCTGCGCCAGAAGCACC
>VGOF01000204.1 GCA_016875975.1 Chloroflexota bacterium
CTCAGCGGTACTTGAGGGGCTGAAACGGTTGGGGGAGGTGAAGGCAGTCAGGGGCAACGTTGACTCCTCCAAACTCAAGGGCCTGCTGCCCGAGACCGAAGAGTTTCTAATTGGCGGCAAGAAGGTCGGCGTTGTTCATGGGTGGGGAGGGCCAGAGGGCATGGAACGGCGGGTACGGACAGCGTTCGGTGATGTTGATGTCATTCTGTATGGCCACAGCCACGAAGCTAAAATCCAGAAAGTCGGCGGCGTGCTATTCTTCAATCCCGGTCCGGGACGGTACTCCTACGGCATCCTGACGGTGGACAAGGATGTCAGGGCAGAGATAATGAAGATAGGCTAGATACTAGAAGCTAGAAGCGAGAAGCTAGACACTAGAAACTTGACAGGGGAAAGCTAAAATGCCATTGTGCTCATTAACACTGCGGCGTATAATGGAACCAGCTATAATCGCAAAAGTACAGTGGCACAATAGCGGTCGACAGTAATTTCATAGTCAAACCACAAAACAGGCATGGTAAAGACGCGATAAGGGGAGGGTAAAGCCAATGTTGCGACTATCCCGGTCTACTTTAATTTCAATCGTTTCCCTGGTCCTTGTATTAGCGATGATATCGTGTGCTCCCGCAAAAAATGCTGCCAGCGTATCCAGCGGCAATATCGATGCTTTCCGCTCTTCACTAGAGAAAAGTGACTTTGCTTTGAAATTGGCGCCTTTTATCCACGTGGATTTAATCAAGTTGTATGAGGCCGGCAAATTGGACAACGCTGCCGGCAATAACGCCGGTGCGCCCTACAGGGGAGTGTTTGGTGCAATTCCAGACAATATTGAAATCAAGGATATCAGCCAAGTACCCGGCGCCCAGGAGAAGATAGAAACCTTTTTGTATAGTACTCCCGGGCTAATACAGGGGTGGCAGTTGAATCCCACGGAAGCGCTGGTCATTGTCACTAAGACGCCACCGCAGTGCGTCTATTTCAGCTACTGTGGCTTCATCTTCTATAAGTACTACGAAAAGGAAAAGCAGCGCAAATGGGTCTGGACCAGCTTCAATGACCCTTTAAACAACCTCACCATCAAAACCTCAGGCACGCCCAACGGGGCAAAGGGGAACCCGTTTAACCAGGACACCATCATCATCGTCACGGCTGATAAAGGCACCGACCGGCTGGTACGCGATGCGGCTGTGGCAGCGGGATATTCCGAGGACATAATAAACACGTATGTCATCCCGAGTTCAATGGTCAAGCTGGGGACCGGTCCTGAGTATGATACCATCGTCTTCGGCCAGCGCATGGCGCTCTTCGCCGACGAAAAAGCTGGTCAGGAATATGTAAACGCCATAACGGCAGCGATTAGGGTAATACCTAAGTCATCTGTAAATCTTGACCCATTTCCAGCGCCGGAGTTGCGGGTACGGGGTACAGGGAAGACCGAGGTGGATTTACAACCTGCGCTGGAGGATTTGCGCAAGGCTATACTGGCAAAGTACAGCGGCCTTGCGGCACAAGAGCTGGAAACACGTATCTGGCTTTCTGAGTCCTATGATGCAGTTCAGACAGGGACGTATGTGGCTGGTGAAAGCCGCGACACGGTTTACCTGCGCTGCGATACCCTTACACTGGGTGATAACCCTGACGAGTTTGTCATCGTTTACGGGGTCAATCACGCCGCCAGCGGCAAGGCAACCTATTCAAACTGCAACTTCTATGGCGAAGCCGGATGGAATGGCGTGGTCGGCATCTACAGCACAGAGCTTGCGGGGACTGCTGAATCCTACCTGCCGGGCAATCCGCTGGCTAAATATCTTTATGTTTGCAAGTTTGCCCGTAAATGCAGTTCCGAGAAGGCCTGCGTAGCCGTGCCGACCGGGCCAAAGGCGCACGGAGTAGGACTAGACCAGCCTGCCTTCATCGGCTTCCGAGCGTACATGGAGCCAGCTACCAGGGTAGGCCCTGCTTTTACAGAGCTACTTTACGACAGGGTCATTAAATTCAGCCCCGGCAAATAGCATACACCTCTAAATAGCAACAGCATTCTTGAAGCCGAACCTTCTGGTCGGAGGCAGCCTATGGATAGCGTTGTTGCCTTCGTGGGGGGCAGCCAGGGGGACTGAACCAGAGAAGTTATATGGGCGCCTTCTCATGGTTTCGGCGCACCTTTCGGATTTACTGGATACGGACATCGATAACCCTAGCTCGAAAAGTGGTACAATCATCACGGAAACAACGTACAAGAAAGGACAAAGACAAAAGACATGAGATGGTTCGGCTGCGCACTGACTATCTTGGGCATAATACTCGTAATCTTTATCCTCACGCACATCTCGGAAATCTGGCGTTTCCTGGAGAACCTGCTGAACAGGTTCTAGCTCTCTTAGTCTGGCCTCACCCCGTCCAAATGATGGGGACACACCTCACTAACCTCACTGCGTAGCCCAGGAAGAGCGGCCAGACCACGATACCGATATTATTTTCCACCAGACCAGGTTGGCAAACTGGATAGTGAAACTTAATACACGCCTTGATATAGACCTTTGAACTTTCCTGGCGCAAATAGGCTGCCTGCTCCTCGCTCCAAATGAAGCACCGTAGGGTGGGTTCACAAATCCACCAGTTCTTCCCGCAAAGGCCCAGCCACTCTCATGGGCAGGCTCTGATTGGTCATACTACATGTTATTTCCGGACAGCCTCGACTAAGGTGAGGGTGCGCCCTGGAGACGGACGCATGGTTTTTCCATAGGAGAAAGGGCGGGTTTTTAAACCCGCCCCTACATGTCCGCTGCCAGGGATTCTTTCACTAACTGTGCTACGTCTTTTATTGCCAGTTTGCCTTCCAGGTCTTCGGATTTGGCGGCGTCGGTGAACATGGCCAGGCAACTGGGGCAGGCGACAGCCAGGGTGTCGGCGCCGCTGGCATGGGCTTCCCTGACCCGAACCCGGCTGGGGCTTTCCTCGCTTCCAGCCAGCAAGTCCATGACGAAATTGCCGCCACCACCGCCACAGCAGAAGGAGTCCTTTCGGCTCCTCTCCATCTCCACCAGCTCAATGCCTGGAATGCTCCCTAATACCCGCCTCGGCTCCTCATATACCTGGTTGTACCTGCCCAGGAAACAGGGGTCTTGATAGGTCACCCTAGCCTTATTTGGCGATAGCTTCAGCTTGCCTTTCCCAATCAAGTCAGCCAGTAGTTGCGTATAGTGATACACCTGGAATTTGCCACC
>VGOF01000205.1 GCA_016875975.1 Chloroflexota bacterium
CTCGATGAGCCTATGGCAGGCATGAACGTGGAAGAGAAAGAGGACATGGCCAGGTTCATCATCGACATCTTCGAAGGACAGGGTGAGACCTATCCCGACACGCCTGTACTCAGGGACGGGGTCAAGTCCATAGTGCTGATTGAACATGACATGGGAGTGGTCATGGACATAGCTGACCGGATTGTGGTGCTGGACTTCGGCCTGAAGATAGCCGAAGGCACACCGAAACAGATAATGGCCGACAAAGCGGTGATAAAAGCCTATCTCGGTGAGGAAGAGTAGCATGAGCCTGGCCACAAGACTGGAAACAGCAGATACCCTGCCCAAACTCCTGAAATACAACTACGAAAAGTACGGCGACACCAAAGTCGCCATGCGTGTAAAGCAGTTTGGTATCTGGCAAGCCTATACCTGGAAAGACTTCTACGACAAGACCAAGTACCTCTCTCTGGGCTTGATAAGCCTGGGCCTTAAGCCTGGCGACAAGGTCTCCATTCTGGGAGATAATAAACCCGAATGGTATTGCGCCGAACTGGCTGTCCAGGCAGCCGGTGCAGTGGCTACCGGTATCTTCACCGATTGCATGTCCAACGAGGTCAGGTACTATGTGGAACATTCAGATTCCAAGTTCGCCATAGCCCATGACCAGGAGCAGGTGGACAAGTTTCTCACTCCCTATAAGGACAGGGAAGGCAAGGAGCATCCACCTCTGAAAGATGAATTGAAGCTGCTCAAGAAGGTCATCTACTGGGACCCCAAAGGCGTTTGGAACTATGACGAAGCTATCCTGCTCAGTTTCAACGAGGTGATGGAGCTAGGCAAGGAATATGAGAAGAAACATCCCGGCGCTTTTGAAAAGAGCATCGAGAACGTAAAGTCTGACGACGTTTGCATTCTGTCCTACACCTCAGGCACCACGGGATTGCCCAAAGGTGCCATGATGAAACACGGCACCATGATTCAAGCGGCCGAATCGCTGTTAACCGTGGAGCGATGGGAAGACGATGACCAGTATGTCTCCTTCCTGCCTCCAGCCTGGATAGCAGAGCAAGCTTTTGGTGTGGGCGGCTCGCTGCTCTATGGCATCGAGGTCAATTTCCCTGAGGCAGCCGAGACGGTGCTGGAGAACATCAGGGAAATCGGAGCCCGCGTGCTCTTCTGGGGCCCGCGTAACTGGGAAAGCGTGAACCGGATGATTCAAGCCAAAATAATCGACACCACTCCCCTCAACCGTCTCCTCTACCACATATTCCTACCGGTGGGGTATAAGTACACCGACATTCAAGAGGCAAGACAGAAGCCCAGTCCCTTCTGGCGATTCATGCATTTCCTGGCACACTGGGCGGTATTCCGAGACCTGAAAGATAAGGTGGGCCTCTCCAACGTGCGGATGGCCTACACCGCTGCTGCGCCTATCAGCCCCGATGTCATCCGTTTCTTCCGCGCCATTGGTGTCAACATCAAGCAACTCTACGGTGGCACCGAGCAAGGCCTGGTAACATTGCACCGTGGCGATGACGTGAGACCTGAAACCTCAGGCCCGGTGATGCCCAAGGTACAGGTGAGACTAACCGACGACGGTGAGGTGCTGATTAAAGGGGAGAATCTCTTTTGCGGCTATTACAAGAGCCCGGAGGCCACGGAAGAGAAACTGCAGGGCGGCTGGTACCACAGCGGTGATTTCGGCAACATCACCGAAGATGGCCACCTGGTGGTCATGGACCGCATGGCTGACCTCAGAGAACTGAAAGGGGGGCGTAAATTCTCGCCGCAGTACGCTGAAATCAGGCTCAGGTTTAGCCCCTATATCAAGGACGTGCTTACCATCGGCGGCGGAGACAAAGATTATGTAACCTGCGTGGTGAACATTGACCTGGATAATGTTGGCCGCTGGGCTGAGGCCAGGCGCATACCCTACACCACCTTCACCGACCTCTCCCAGAAGCCACAGGTAATCGAGTTAATCAGAACAGATATCGTCAGGATAAACAAGACATTACCACAATGGGCCAGGATCAAAAAGTTCGCCAATCTGCATCGTGAATTCGATGCTGATGAGGCAGAGCTGACCAGGACACGCAAGATAAAGAGGAACGTGGTGGAGGAACGCTACAAAGACTTGATAGATGCTATGTATGGTGGTGCTAGCGAGCTCACAGTCGAGGCACCAATCACGTACCGGGATGGGAGGAAAGGAACCATAACCACCGCACTGAAGATTAACTCTGTAAGTTAGCCATGCATATGAGAAGCCAACAAGTCCATATTGCTCGGCCAAGTTCTTTGTCAGGCTTACATGACGGCCACGTGCCAATGATGACAAGCTCGCCTGTGAGCCTAAGCGACACAGAAACAGAAAATACATGATAGGATAAGTGACGTGCAGGAACTATTACAGTACATAGCCAACGGCCTGATGGTGGGTGGCATCTATGCCCTGATAGCACTGGGCATAGTCCTGGTCTACAAGTCCACCAGTATTTTCAACTTCATCATCGGCCAGATGATGATGTTCGGGGCATTTTTCTTCTGGATGTTCGCTCAACAATTCCACTGGCCTATATGGCTTAGCCTGCTGGCAGCCCTGGCAGCCAGCGCGGGCGTGGGACTTCTGGTGGAACGGCTCACGCTAAGGCCGCTTATCGGCCAGCCTCTGCTCAGTTCTGTACTGGTAACGCTGGCTATGGCCTATCTCCTTAACGGCATCGCCATGGGCATCTGGGGGGCCTACCAGCAACGTTTGCCAGATTTCCTGCCCGGGGCAAGGGTAGTGGTAGGAGGAATAGTATTCGCACACGACCTGCTATGGTCTTTCTGCCTGGCCATGATTGTCTTCGTCCTGCTGTTGGTGTTCTACCAAAGAACACGAGTTGGGCTAGCCATGCGTGCTACAGCGGACAGCCACCAGATAGCCCAGGCCAGGGGCATAGATGTCAGGAGAATATTCGCCCTGAGCTGGGCACTGTGTGGCCTGATAGCAGGCATCGGGGGGATGCTTTTGGCTTACCGCCTTGGCGTCAGCCAGTTTCTGTCACTGGTCGGGCTCAAGGCCTTCCCTGCAGTCTTGTTCGGGGGACTCGACTCCATTGTTGGTGCTCTGGTCGGTGGCTTAACAGTGGGCGTACTCGAGAATCTGGCTGGTGGGCTTATTGACCCCTGGATGTCTGAGATAA
>VGOF01000206.1 GCA_016875975.1 Chloroflexota bacterium
CTCGTCTCCGGCCCATGTCTGTTCAGGGCATGGGAAGCCACTAACTCGCTTTTTTTAATTTCGCCATCCGTGTCCAGCCAGCGAACCTCGCTTTTCTGGGGGTTGCCGTGGAGAATAGCGTCCACGGCTTCGGCCACGTCGGGATGAATCACCACCCTGTCCCGTTCTTGTATTTCAACCACTATGTGGAAGGTAGGTGGTGCCTTGCGTTCCAGGATAGATTTCTGGGTGCGGCGACGTCGTGCCTCTTCGTCTCCCAGCGTTACCGATTGTATGCCACCTATAAGGTCTGACAGGGTGGGGTTCATTACCAAGTTTTCCAGGTTATTGCCGTGAGCGGTGCCTACAAGCTGTACGCCGCGTTCAGCGATGGTGCGGGCAGCTTCGGCTTCGAGACTGGTACCTATTTCGTCCACGATGATGACCTCTGGCATGTGGTTCTCCACTGCCTCGATCATGACTGCGTGTTGCATAGTGGGAGTGGGCACCTGCATTCTGCGTGCATGGCCGATAGCGGGATGGGGTATATCGCCATCGCCGGCAATCTCGTTGGAGGTATCTACCACTACCACCCGTTTTTTGAGGTCATCAGCTAAAACCCGTGCTACTTCCCGCAGCATGGTAGTCTTACCTATCCCGGGCCGTCCCAGGAGCAAAACGCTCTTTCCGGACTCGACCAGGTCTTGGATTATTCTAACTGTGCCAAAAACGGCTCTACCCACGCGACAGGTCAGGCCGATGATACGGCCATCGCGGTTCCGTATGGCGGATATCCGGTGCAGGGTGCGCTCGATGCCGGCGCGGTTGTCGCCGCTGAAACTGCTGATGCGGGAGACCACGTATTCGATGTCTGCTTGGGAGACCTCTTCGGTGCCCAGAGCCATTTCGCGTTGAGGATATCGTGCTTCGGGAAGGCGTCCCAGGTCCAGAACCACCTCCAGCAGTTCGCTGTTGTCGGTTTGTTGTGCCAGCGCATGGTGAATACGCGGCGGCAAGACATGGAGGATGGCGTCTAAATCATCGGCTACTACCTTGGGCAATGGGTTCTCCTGTGACCAGGTCGAGGAAATACTTGTGGAATCTGGAATCGTCAGTTAATTCGGGATGAAAGGCACAGGCTATGGCCTTTCCTTGTTTTGTGGCAACGACACTACCATTCAGTCGACATAAGATATCAACACTGGAATTTACCCGACCTACTATGGGTGCACGGATGAAGATACCACGGAAGGGCTTGTCTCCCAAGGCTGGAATTTCCAGGTCGGCTTCGAAGCTATCGATTTGACGGCCGAAGGCGTTGCGCTGGACCTCGATATCGATAGCGCCGACAGGTTGCCACCGCAAGTCGGTTGTTTTACTGGCGAGGAGAATCATACCAGCGCAGGTGCCGAACAGGGGGAAGCCCTTAGTGGCTAGCAGGCGCAATGGCTCCATTAAATCATATTCATACAGGAGCTTGCTGATAGTAGTGCTTTCGCCACCTGGAATCACTAAACCGTCGAGAGAATCCAGTTGTGAGGGCAAACGAATGGGGATGGCTTTCACTCCCAACGCACACAGCATCTGTATATGTTCTGCCACGGCTCCTTGCAGAGCCAGGACGCCTATATTCACTCTACCAGCCTCTGGTGGCCAGCAACTCCTCTGGCGGGATAGTCTTTATGTCCAGTCCAGGCATCGCAGCACCTAATCCCTTGGAAACTTCGGCAAGGATTGCCGGGTCTTGGTAGTGTGTGGTTGCCTTTACCACAGCCTTGGCCCTTGATGCCGGGTCGCTGGATTTGAAGATGCCCGAGCCTACGAAGACGCCGTCAGCGCCCAGTTGCATCATTAACGCGGCGTCAGCAGGTGTGGCCACGCCGCCGGCGGCGAAGTTGACCACGGGTAGTTTGCCTGTCTTGTGTATTTCCAACACTAGCTCGAGCGGGGCGCCCAGGTTCTTAGATTCAGTTGTTAGCTCGTCAACAGGCATGCCCTGGATTTTACGTATGCCATCCTGGACAGTTCTCATATGTCTCACGGCTTCTACGATATTGCCAGTGCCGGCCTCTCCCTTGGTACGAATCATGGCAGCGCCCTCCGCAATGCGGCGTAGGGCTTCGCCTAGGTCGCGACAGCCGCAGACAAATGGGACTTTGAAGTCGTGCTTCCAGATGTGGTGGCTTTCGTCGGCTGGCGTCAATACCTCTGACTCATCGATGAAGTCTACACTCAGGGCTTCTAGTATCTGGGCCTCGACAAAATGCCCGATGCGACATTTGGCCATGACCGGGATGCTGACTGCCTTCATTATGGCGGTGATTATAGTAGGGTCCGCCATGCGGGCCACGCCACCGGCAGCTCTTATATCGGCAGGTACGCGCTCCAGCGCCATAACGGCACAGGCGCCGGCATCTTCGGCGATCTTAGCATGCTCTGGAGTAACCACATCCATGATTACCCCGCCCTTGAGCATCTGTGCCAGTCCAGATTTGACTTTCCAGGTACCGGTATCGGCTTTGTCTTTCACGTAGCTAATGGCCCTCCGACATATTGTACACGGGTTGATTTCAGCTATCAACTGAAGCTGTTTCCCCTTCTTAAATTATAACATCTCTCAGCTATAAAGCGAATTTCATGTCTCTTCCTGGGTATGGAGGTGGTGGGAGCGGGCTATTCTGTTTACTTTAGTGCTCTCTCTGAATTGGCTAACATGGTGTCCCGAGATAGCACCGATCCCAAATGGGCAGAGAAGTTATGCGTACTAAATTATCCCAGGCTCCTTATCATCGATGAGGTGGGATACATATCTCTGGATTCCGTAGTCTCCTACTTCGTCTTCTCTCTGGTATGCCAACGGTATGAGAAAGAGGCTATGATATGGACCCCCAACAAGGAGTTTGCTGACTGGGCTTCTGTCTTTGCTAGAGACGAAGTGCTTGCTGCTGCCATTTTAGACCGATTGCTTCACCACAGTACCGTAATCAATACCTGAGGGAACTCCTATCGACTTCGAGACAAGCTTCGAGCCGGGATAGCGGAATCAATTCTTGCAGGGAGCCAGCGTTCTAAACGGATAGACAACGATGGTTGAAAAGCGGCTATTTTGAATTGGCGGAAATGCCACTTTTGAACTTGCCGTTGACAGCTAACCTCTTGGTGAAATTATCGTTTGTTCACCAGGAG
>VGOF01000207.1 GCA_016875975.1 Chloroflexota bacterium
TGAAGGTCACCTCAATCTGAGGCACTCCCCTGGGCGCTGGCAATATGCCATCAAGCATGAAGCGCCCCAGAGTCCTGTTGTCAGCAGCCATAGGTCGCTCGCCCTGCAGCACATGAATCTCTACGCTGGGCTGGTTATCAGCCGCAGTACTGAAGACCTGGCTCTTCCTGGTCGGAATAGTGGTATTCCTGGGTATAAGCGCAGTAGCTACGCCGCCAAGTGTTTCAATACTCAGTGTCAGCGGCGTCACATCAAGCAGCAAAACATCTCTAACATCGCCCTTGAGCACAGCACCCTGGATGGCAGCACCCAATGCTACCACCTCGTCCGGGTTGACGCCCTTAATCGGCTCCTTGCCGAAGAACTGGCGCACCATATCCTGCACCTTAGGCATCCTGGTTTGTCCACCAACCAGTATCACGTCTGTAACCTGTGCCGTGGTTAAAGAGGCATCGGCCAGTGCCTTGCGGCATGGTTCGATGCTTTTCTCCAGCAGGTCCGCTGATATCTGCTCCAACTTGGCTCGTGTCAGGGTTATGTTCAGGTGTTTTGGTCCCGAAGCATCAGCCGTAACAAACGGCAGGTTTATCTCAGTCTGGCCTACTGTGGACAGCTCACGCTTGGCCTTCTCCCCGGCATCCTTCAACCTCTGCAATGCCATCCTGTCCTGCCTCAGGTCTATGCCTTGCTCCTTCTTGAACTCATCGCAGAGCCAGTCCATTATCCGCAAGTCAATGTCATCACCGCCCAGGTGGGTATCGCCATTGGTAGATTTCACCTGGAAGGTGCCTTCGCCCAGCTCCAGGATAGAAATATCGAAGGTACCACCGCCAAGGTCATACACCGCGATGGTCTCTTCCTTCTTCTTGTCCAGGCCGTAAGCCAGGGCTGCAGCCGTTGGCTCATTCACTATGCGTATCACGTTAAGGCCGGCGATAGTACCGGCGTCCTTCGTCGCCTGGCGCTGGCTATCATTAAAGTAAGCGGGCACTGTAATCACGGCGTCGGTCACCTTGTCGCCCAAATAAGCCTCGGCATCAATTTTCAGCTTCTGTAATATCATGGCCGATACCTCAGGCGGGCTATATTCTTTGCCACCCATTACCACCTTGGCATCACCGTTGGATGCCTCAACAATCTTATACGGCAGTATCTTGATGTCTTTCTGCACCTCGTCGTCTTTGTACTTCCTACCCATCAGCCGCTTAATACTGAAGATGGTGTTCTCTGGATTGGTAATCGCCTGTCGTTTGGCCAAAAGCCCAACCAGGCGTTCACCCTTTTTGTCAATCGCTACAACCGATGGTGTCAACCTCTCACCCTCAGCATTAGTGATTACCTTAGGCTCACCGCCCTCCATCACCGCCACCAAGCTGAATGTAGTCCCCAGGTCAATTCCTACCGTCTTGCCCATGTTTCCCTCCTGAAATCAATATTATCCTTGCTCGCCTTTATCCGCTTCAGCACTACCTTCAGACTGTGTATTAGTCTCGCCATGACCCTTTCCCACCACCACCTGAGTCGCCCTCAATACTTTATCTTTCAGCTTGTAGCCCCTCCGAGCTACGGCAATGACCTTTCCCTCCTCACCTTCCTGGTAGGCCACCGCCTCATGAAGACTAGGGTCAAAAGCCTCGCCCAGTGCATTTATTTCAGACAACCCCTGTGCTTCCAGTACCGCCAGCAATTTACGCTGAATCAACTTCATACCATCAAGCCACGACGGATGCCCGGATGTAACAGGGAAAGAAGCGAAAGCCCTCTCTAAATCATCGACCACCGGCAATATGTTCAAAATAAGCCCCGAAACGGCCCAGTTGGTCAGCTCTTCTTTCTCCTGCTCCACACGCTTCTTGTAGTTTCGAAAATCAGCTTCGGTCCTCTGCAAGTTGTCCAGGTATTTAGCGGCCTTCTCTTTCTCCTCTGCCAGCGCTTTTTCCAGCCCCTCGGGCAATTCCAGCGCCTCTTCACCCTTATCCAATTCAGGCGTCTCTTTTTTCGGCAACAACTTCGCTTCTTCAGTCAATTCCTCAGTCAACAGAGACCCCCTTAACGCATAATCCTAATCACCGCCACATACTCCCGCCACCAAATCGCTCAACAAATCGGACATGTAGCTCACTGATGAAATAGCACGGCGGTAATCCATACGGGTTGGGCCAACAACAATTATGGTACCGCCAGCCCTATCAGGCACACCATAGCCGCTGAACACCAAGCTCAGCTCCCGCAACGCTTCGTCTGGGTTTTCGTGACCGATAACAACTCGGACTCTCCTGTCACCGGAACCACTGGCAGACACCCTATCCAGCCATCCCCTCGCTTCCATAATCTCCATAATATCAAGCATCCTCTCCCTGCGGCCGAACTCTGGCTGGCCTAGCATGTAGCGCAAACCTTCCAGATACGGTTCATCATATTTCGCAGCGTCCTCAGCCGCCATGATATCCAGCACCGCAGTGGACACCCGCTCCTCAGATGGAGCAAGTTCCAGCTTTCTGGATTTGATTTCCCGCTTACTTAACCCGCCATAAGCCATATTGAGCTTGTCAGCCAATCCAGTTAGCTGCTCCTGGGTCACCGGCTCATCAAATGGCAACAGATGCCGCCTCAGGACGGTATCGCTCAGTACCAGGATAAGCAGAGCTAGAAACTCATGCACCGCCACCAGCTCAAGGTGCCTGAATCGCGACTGCCTTGCCTTGGGGAAAGTAACCAGAGCTGCGTTTCTCACCAGGCTTGCCACCAGGGTTGCAGCCAGCTTCAGCCATCTTTCCACCACTTCTGCTTCAGCAAAAAGATTACGAATACGGCTCTGCTCTTCTGGCGGCAGCTCGACATCCTGGGTCAGGGACTCGACATAGTATCTATAAGCTTTGTCCAGAGGTATAGTCCCTGCAGATGTATAAGGGCGCATGATATACCCCTCAGATTCGAGGTATGCCATGTCATTGCGGATGGTAGCCGGGCTTACACCCAGCTCATAGTTGCGAAAAATAGTCTCCGAAGCCACAGGCTGAGCCGTAGCTATATACTCCCCGACAATTATCCGCAGTAACGCCTCTCTCCGTTTCGTCAGGCTCTTAGCCATTTTTAGCACTCTCCGCCTTAGACTGCTAACTCCTAATATTACCACCGCAGCAATGGTTAGTCAAAGGCTTTT
>VGOF01000208.1 GCA_016875975.1 Chloroflexota bacterium
TTGCAGGGTTGCCTTTTCCGCCTTGATGGGCTTTGAGGTCATCTGGCCGCCTATCCACCAGGCCGCTATGATGAGGACGACGACGGCTGCGATTCGGATTATACCCATTTTGTTATCAGGCATGTTCGTTTTCCTCCGAAATCCAGTTATGGCTATGTTATGCTGCTGTGGCTCTGTTGTCAAGAGGCGGAACTCGTCGTTCGTCGCTCGCTACTTATTTCTTGCAACTTGGAACTTGCAACCTGCAACTTGCTTGTTGCCTATCGCCTCTGTGATTTGAAAGAACTGGGTTATGTGTATAAAATGTGAGATTGGTTTGGCTAGTTTAAGCTTGGAGTATCTATTTCACCCCCGTTCTATAGCTGTTGCCGGGGTCTCTGGCGATTCTGATAGCTTTAATGCAGGGTTGCGATACCTGCTTATCATGGCAGAATCGGGATTCAAAGGGAGTCTCCATGGGGTCAATCCCAGTGGTAACGAGGTTGCAGGTTTCAAGATATATGCCAGCGTTCGAGACGTGCCAGGAGAGGTTGATTATGTGATATCGGCAATTCCGGCGCGGTTCACACCTCAACTGATGAATGACTGTGTGGTGAAGGGAGTTAAGGCAGTCCAATTTTTTACTGCAGGCTTCAGCGAAATAGAGGATGCTGGCGGCAAGAAGCTGGAGGCAGAGTTACTGAGCATCGCCCGCAGCAACGGCATCAGGATTGTGGGGCCGAACTGCCTGGGGCTGTATTGTCCTGAGACCGGCCTGTCGTTTTCCCCCCAGTTTCCCAGGCAGAGCGGTGATTTTGCTTTTATGGCTCAAAGTGGCGGTAATAGCGTGAATTGTGTCTGTGAAGCTTCAAGCAGGGGTATCTATTTCAGTAAGGTGATAAGCTTCGGCAATGCCATAGACCTCAATGAATGTGATTTTTTGGAGTACCTGGCGGATGACCCGAAGACCAGGGTTATCGGAGTTTACCTGGAGGGCGCCAGGGACGGAGCACGGTTTGCCAGGATTTTGCGGGAGACGACGAAGCGAAAGCCGGTGATAGTCCTTAAGGCTGGAAGCACGGATGCGGGTGTCAGGGCGGCAGCTTCGCATACTGGTTCTATGGCTGGCTGCAACGATATGTGGGAAAGCATGTTGAGACAGGCTGGAGCTATCCGAGTTCACAGCATTGGCGAGGTAGTGGACGTGGCCTCTGTTTTCTTGCGCATGTCTTTTCCTAAGGGGCGGAGGGCGCTCCTCATTGGCCCCGGTGGCGGTGCCAGTGTCATAGCTGCTGACGACTGCGCCAGAGCAGGGCTAGTCTTGCCTTTATTGCCTGCAGCTTCTCGAGAAAAGCTGAAACAGCTTATAGGCACAGAGACGGGCGGTGGATTCAGGAACCCGATAGATTTATACAGGCCAGACTTGCTGAAGCAGGCCGTGGAAGCCGTTGGCGACTGGGATGAGTTTGACGTGCTTCTGGCTCATCTTCCTTTTGAGCTTTACGGACTGATGCCAGATGCTACGAAAGACGCTATCAGGAGTGTTTTTGTCCAGGCGGTGCTCAGCCTCAACGAATCGCTGTTCAAACCCCATGCAGTGGTGCTGCATGCTTCTACTGCGGATAAGTCGAGGCAGCAGGCCATGGAGTTGCAGGCTAAGTTGTCTCAAGCTGGGTTTGCTGTGTTTGAGTCGATAGGGCGTGCTGCCAGTGCCATGAATAAGGCTATCGGGTACTACGAATGGCGGCAGCGAGCTATGGTGGGTGATAACGGGAGGTTTCTATGACGATTGAATGGCCGGCGGTAATAATCATAGCAGTGATAATCGTGGTTGCTGCGCTGATATTGGCATTCGTCAGGTGGGGTTAGTCCGGGCTTGAAAAAAGAAAAGTCCAAGTCCTTTTGGAGACCTGGACATTCCGAATGGAGGTTATGGGTAAAGCCGTATCAGGGCAAGGCTCGCTTCTGCGAAACTAAAGGTACCAGACCCAGGCGGCGACTACCAGGCTGAGCAGGAGCACTACATCGAGTATCGCGCCGCTGAACAGTGCCACGAGTTTCTTGTCCTGCTTTGCCATTGTCATTATCTTCTGTTTGCGAGTCATTTCTTTCCTCCCCGTTTCCTTTTCTACTTATATATAACGCAGAAAAGGGTATTTGGTTTATTCTGTATTTCCTGATACTAATTATGACGTTTTCTCAAGTGTGGCGCATCGTACATAGGTATGGTTTTAGGATAGGAGAATGGTTCTAGGACTCATAGCTATGGGTGGAAGCCGCAAGTCCTAGTCCACAGTAGTACTTTTGGATGGGTGGCTGGGTTGTGGCCATCTCAGCCAGGTATTAGTGCCATGCGGAGATTGCTTCGCCCCGATTGCATCGGGGCTCGCAATGACTCATCAAGAAAGGGGTGGAATGATATCTTAAATGGTCAATGACCAGAAGCTGGCTTACGGAGGTACTATAGAAGGCGGCTGCGGGTAATGTATGCGAGGTTTGCTTTTAGTTGTCTGAGGGAATTTGGGTTAGTAAGGGTGGGAGATGCTGGTGGTTAGGGACCTATGGTTTTCTGACTGTGAAATTTGTGGTGTAGGTCTCAGTGGCTATGCCATCATCTTCGGCATAGGAATATTCTGCGTATATGGTGTAAACACCGGGCTGGATTTTTCTCGGTGTTCTTAATGTTGCTCTCCAGTCCCCGGTGACCCAGCTTGGCTCTCGTTCTGCCGCTGGCTCTCCATCGTCAAACTTACCGTTGTTGTTGGTGTCGAAGTAGACGAAGACGTTCTTCAGGAACAAGTCGCGGCCTTTAATGCTGATCTTGCTTCCCGCTTTGCCTGAGTCTGGATAGACTGTAATTTCATTGTCGGCAAACGCCTGGCACGGAATCAGCACGAGGAGGAGTGATGCAATGATAAAGGGAATAATTGCCCTGCTGAGCACAAGCTTATTTAACTTCATTCTGCTATCCACAATAGGTTGCTGCGCTCATCCGGTTCCCACCCGGATGCCACTCTACAGGGACGTAATAATACAGTGTTGTGAAATGAAGTTCAAGCCCTGTGCCACTTAGAAGATAAGAAATCTAGCCTGAGAAGTGCTAAAATGTTAGGGCATTTCGTATGTGGGGGAGTGTCGGAATTGGCAGACGAGCATGACTTAGGATTTGCCAATCCGAACG
>VGOF01000209.1 GCA_016875975.1 Chloroflexota bacterium
GAATTAGCTTTTCTGCAGTGGCCACACCCACGTCAGCCGCTATCAGCAGTTCCTCCAGCTCCTCCCAAGTATCTTCCTCCACCGAGCTCCGGTCGAAAAGGTGGGATATCCTGCTGAACCAGGCCTCGCGGCTCCGCTTGACACCTTGGTCAGTCTTACTCGATAGATTTAACATCTCAACTCAAACCACAAGTTCCAGGAATGGTAACACATCACCACGAATGCAGCAAAAAGAAGAGTTTGGTCATTGAAATTTGGGATTTTGGATTTGTTTCAAGCTAGGCATGCTCATGCCCGTGCACGTCAACTTTGAGAAACAGCAGGGGATAAACGATGTCGCTGACGCAGCACGGTATCCATACAGCCAGAAACAGGAATAAGAAAACGAAAGGAAGCAGGTGAATCCAATCTGCTACCGCGAATGCGGTGAAGTAGAACAAAGAAGCCCAGGTGCTAAGCAAGACGTGCAAAGCGTGCGGCAACTTAGTGACCTGCTTCCAGTAACCGATGGCAATACCTAAAAACGCCAGCGGATTTATCAGCCACCACTTCTCGATAAATCCCAGATGAAGGTCCATCTTGATGTTTAACGACATGCCTTCCAGGTAAGGGATAACAGCATCGCTCAATGTAGCTATGCCAACCGAGCCTGTATAGCCAATTAAAATAGCTGCCCAGAGCTTACCAGCCCCATAGCGCTTATACATCGCGGTGGTAACAATGGCGCTGAAAAGCACATGTGCAGGATGCAGGATATAGAAAATCATCTCGGAGACGTTGGCCGGCACCCTGGACATGACCACCACAGCCATAATCACAATTCCCGTAGCCGCTCCGGCAGCGGTAAAGGGAACATGCCTGCCCAGCTCAATCATTATCCTCTTGAACATAAGCACTACCTCAGCTTTAATTTACACCTGACACTTGGAGCAGACTCCGGAGAACTCGGAGAAGTGCTGCTCGGCATGGAAACCCAAATCGCGAGCCATCTCATTTTCCTCGGCGCATAGCGCTTTGTCTGCATATTCTTTCAGTGTCCCGCATTCACGGCAGACGACGAAGCGATGGCAACCCTCCCCTTTTCCCAGCGTGCATTTCACAAACCCGCCTCGCAACAACACCTTGTGCGCCAGATTGAGGTTGCAGAGCAGGTTCAACACGCGGTAGATGGTCACATGGTTCAGGTATTCCCCACTTCGCCCCAGCATCTCCTGGATTTCATAGGGAGAAACAGGCTTTTCCGCTTCAGCTAATGCCTTAAGCACTCGCTTTCGCGGTTCCGTCACCTTGTACCCTCTGCCCCGCAACACCACCAACGCCCCTTGAATCTGCGCCATAACGCCCACCATTCTACAATATTCCTATTAGCAATGCAACATTATTGCATTACTGACTCACCCATGACTGCTGAGAATGGGAGCCTGTGATAATCCACTATCCTATTCCGTCATTGCGAGGAGTCGCAGACGACGTGGCAATCTCTCCTCACCATATCACCCTGAATAAAAGGAGGGCCTAGACCACCACGTCCCGATTGCATCGGGACTCGCAGTGACAAAAAGTGGGGCTTGGTGCTTGGGATTTGGAATTTCAGGCTGCTATATCCTTAACAATCCGCGAAGCAGAAGGCGGGCAGCTTCCTTATCCAGCGGCTCGTTGTTGTTGCCGCACTTGGGAGACTGAACACAGCTTGGACAGCCTTCTTCGCAGGGGCAATCCTCAATTGCCCATAAAGTCGCCCGCCACAAATCCCGAATAACCTCGAAGCCCTTGGCCGCAATCCCAATACCCCCGGGATAAGCGTCGTAGATGAAAATGGTGGGCTTACCCGTATCGACATGTAGTTGCGTGGAAACGCCACCGATATCGTTGCGGTCGCACAGAGCAAAAAGAGGCAACATGGCGATAGCCGCATGTTCCCCAGCGTGCAAGCCTCCAGATAAATCAAGCTCCTTCTTAACTATATGCCCCACCACTTCCTGTGGCAGCTCAAACCATAGCCCTTGAGTTACGAACCGCTGGGGAGGCAAACTGAGATACTGTTCATCGATCACCTCCTCGGTAAACTGCATCTTCCGCTTAAAACCGAGCACCGTAGTGGTGACATCCACCATCCCCAGGCAGACCTTCACTCCCCCAACCCACCTCTCAACTTCGGTACTCAAAATAGAAATATCGGTCAAATCCTTGCACTGCGTGTAGTAGTTAACCTCGGTCGGCGTCACCACGGCAATGTGTCTCTCCAGGTCAAGCTCTGTCACCAGGTAGGATTCGCCCTGATGCAGGTAAACCGCCCCCGGGTGCAACTGGAAGAAGACCATGCTGCTTTCCACATTTTCCAGTACCTCATAGCCACACGAAGCATCCAGTACCACATACTGCTCTCCAGAGGCAGTCCTTATATTAATGTCTTTAGCCGGATGGGCAATACTGGGAGTCAGATACCACCGCCCACCCCCCTGCCGCAGCCTGCCTTCCTTCTCCAGCTCCGAAATAGCTTCGTCAAAGGCGCCGCCGAACAAATCGCCGTCTCTCTCGTTCAAAGGATGCTCCCAGGCAGCACACAGCAAATTTGGCTTCAGGATATTGAGGTTCTCAGCATTTATCAACACATTCTCAAAGCTCTTGCCAAAAAAAGAATCTGGATGATGCATGAAGTACTGGTCCAGCGGATTATCCTGGCCGATAAGGAAGCTCAACGCTTTGTCTTCACCCCGACCGCTTCGACCAGCCTGCTGCCAGGTACTGGATATGCTCCCTGGATAGCCCACCAGCACAGTTGCTTCCAGGTCACCGATGTCAATACCCAGCTCCAGCGCATTAGTGGCCACTACCCCTAATAATTGTCCATCAAACAGCTCACGCTCTATCTGCCGTCTGTCCTCAGGCAGATAGCCCGCCCGATAGGGCTTGACCCGGTCACCCAGAGGATAGCCTAGCTTATCCCGACTATATACATATATCAGCTCGGTAAGCCTCCGGCTCTTGGCGAAAACCAGGCTACGCATGTCCTTCCGTATCAGCTCGGCAAATATAGAAGTCGCCTCGCTATTTGCGCTGCGACGCTTGGTTTTAGCTTCGTCGGTGAACGGCGGATTCCAGAAGACAAAAGACCTGCCTCCATGCGGCGAGCCTTCGTCATCCACCA
>VGOF01000210.1 GCA_016875975.1 Chloroflexota bacterium
TAAACCACTACCAGACCAGAGAGCTTAAGCGGTATCAAAAGACCTTGTATGATGGCGGATTTCAGCCCTCTTTTGGAACTATACAGGTAGAGGCGGAAGCTACTGCCAGCGGATTAGCGGAGTAGCCAGTAGCCTTAAATACGAATGACGCTGAACCGTCAAGCGTCTGAAACAAAGGGGGTGATTTAGACGGAACAACTTAATATCGAAGGCAAGCGTTCTGGGGAAGGTTTAAGGCAATCTCATCGCTTTGACATCTATCGCCGCCTACGATGAATTCGACCTCGACCTTACCTTCCGTGGTGACGATTACCTTCGTTCCCAGAGCTTCAAGGATAAAGCGCCTGTCGGCGAATTCTGTGGAAGCCAGCTTCTGCTCCACCTGTCCTCTGAGCCCCTCTAGATTTACCAGAGCAACTGAATCCTGCTTTAACTTAGTCAGCTGTTCCTCTACTCTTCCCCTCTCCTCGATTACCCAACGCCGCTCAGTTAGCAGAAGAGTTTGTTGTCTGTGATAGGGCTCATCGGAAACCTTGCCCCGGATCCTGAGTCCCACCAGTTCCGACTCGGCATTGACGTTCTCGTTCCACTTGCGGTCAAGCCTTCTTAGCTGACCCTCAAGCTTGGTGATGCTCTCATCGATGAGTACTTTCCTCCAGCCCAGCTCGCGCTCAAGGACCTCATCGCTGGTCAGTATCTCCCTGGCCTTAGCTTCAACCACGGATTCAAGCTTCCGCCCCGGGAGATAAGTCCTGGGGTTATCTTTATTACGGTCTCTGGGTATATATTTATACGCCCAGGACATGTGCCTGATATCAACGCCATAATAGCGTAGGTTGTCGCCCTCGTAATGGATCATGCTGCGCAGCAGGTAATCCCGCTTACTGTTGCGCTTGGCATTGAGCTTGTTCTGCTCCAGCCTCCGCAGTATCCAGTCATGCTGTTCCTTGGTGATGATCGGTTTTTCCACCACGATGTTGGATAGAGTGATTCCCTGGTGATGCTTCGATGAGGTCTTGCCATAGGTGGCACCGCGCCGCTGCTTGGGCTCAACGGCCTCTCTACGCAAGGCCCGGTATTCACCGTAGTTGATCGTATCCTTCAAGATGAGCGAGACAGTCGGCTCCGGCCACCATTCCCTGCCTTTAGGGCTGGGGACACCACGCTTGAATAGCTCCTTCACGATGCTTTTCAAGGTTTTGCCTTGTAGAAAAAGATTGACGATCAATGCTCTTGTTTCCCAATTTACATCCGCCAGAAGACGAGATTGCGTCTTATCCCAATAATATCCATAAGGGTTCTGGTAGGTAGTTGGCAGCCCCTTTACCGTAGCCCGCTCCCGTAATGCATCTCTGGAACCCTGCTGCGCCCGGAGCACTTGCCTCTCCTTGCCGATAGCCAGCGCCAGCTCGACGAGCTGACCCTCTGGCTCATCCAAGATAGGCGGACCCTGGCAGATGATCAGCTCAACACCATTCTCCCTGCAATCGCTGAGAAAGATAAGCCTCTGCAGCCCTATGGCATTGAGACGGTCGCGGTCTAGAATCCCCAGGGCAGCTATTTCCTTCTTCTGTATCCAGCGGCGAAGCTCCTGAAACTCGGGGCAGTGAAACAGATCAAGCGATGTCCAGTCCACCTTGAGGATACGCTCCGGAGACACTATATATCCCTTCTTCTCCAGTTCCGATTTTGCCCTGCTGACCTGGCTATCCAACGATTGCTGTAGCTCTGTGGAGACCCTGGCCCATATAGCTGCTATGTTACTACTGCTCATATCAACCTCCCGTGAGTATATTATTCCACAAAGAGTCCCAGAGAGGAGTGCGTTCACCATACCGAATGCGAAACGATGGCGGCTCTATCCCCAGCCAACGCTTTATTTCTACGATGCGCTCTGCCACCCAGCTATTATATGGATGCCGAGACAGAAGAGCATCGATATCGTTGAGCTTCTGCCTTTGCTTCCCTTCTAACAACATTTGGTATTCAATCAGGGGATGGTTGCCACGCTCGGCTCTACAGAGGATAGAGTTTGTCTGCTGAATGAATTGCTCACCCTGTGGTGTGCAATCTGCCATACTCAAGGCACAAACTTGCCGCTCAATCATATCGGCAGGAGCTGACAGCCTGTTCGTCCGAGACAATCTCGACACCCTGCGTGCCAATTGGTGTAGGATGTTCGCCAAAGGCACTACATGGTGAGCTTCCACGTATTGTTTCACTATCCGCGTGCCTGCATCGCTCTTAACCGCTTCAGCGAGGTCAGGACAAGCTTGGTACGCACTCACATGGTCAAAGTTTAATGCCTTGGCCCAGGCGGCTATAATCCAACTGGGCAGGCGCCGAATGCATCTCTGCGTTGCTTGTTTAATCCACGGCGATAGAGGTGCTACATCGACAGTGTTAGCCAGCACATCCCTTAGCCAGCCCGACGCTGCTCGCCTTTCATCGTCGGTTGCTGCTACGTTGTCAGGTCTCTCGTCCATTGTAAATTATCTCTCCAGCCTGCACCGGCACTACCCTATTTGCCCATCAAGCGAAGATATATGCCACAGTGGGGACAGTAACCTTCTGAACTCAAGTCTGACCTCCAGCCTATTTGCTTACCACAGCGGACACAAGTGACTAACGATACCTGTGGTCCCGGCGCTACTATCTGCGGCTGAGCCGGCTTCATCTCCTGCAATGGCACGAGATGTGAGCCAGCCGCCGTCTTTTCTTGCTTGGATTCTTTCTTAAGCCCTTTGAGATAATGCTCTGCCAGAAAGCGCACAAACTCGCCCGCGGTAATCTTGCGACCCACTTGCTTCTCCCACGCAGCTCGAGCCGTTTCTAGAACCTGTTTCTCCTCTTTAGAAATCCGAAGCGTACTGTCTTCTTCAGGCATTGCGCCACCTTCCTACTTGCCTCGTTCTGTATGCGATAGCAGTATACACATATAATTAGCACTTGTCAAGTTACGATTGACTGGCGCTTTCCCTGGCAGTCGATGGCAGGTTAGCTGCCAGATTTGAGTAAATTTTGGCGGTTAGCTGCCAACCAACTGCCATTTAGCTTGGCAGGTCATGGCGGGAAACCGCCATATATCTGGCGGTTAGCTTGGCAGTTTCCTGCCATCTCTAGCTTGGCTGGCA
>VGOF01000211.1 GCA_016875975.1 Chloroflexota bacterium
CTCGATGTGGAGCATGGCAATGCCGGCATCGAGGCGGCGGGAGACGACCAGGTCAACAGGAAGCCCGGTAACGGAAACTGTTATGCTGTCAGGCTCAACATGAAAGCTCCAGGGCTGGCGGTTCATGGCCGAGGGCGCTAGCCTGGCTGCTTCCAGGGCTGCTCTAATCCAGCGGGGCCACTTCGCCTCCTCAAGTCCACTGACCATCCGGGATAACGGCTTGCGCCTGTGGCTGAGGCCGAAACGGCACATGGCTCTCTCCTCGAGTGTTACTGCAGGGGCGGCATAGCCAATCGGGGTTACCGCCAGCACCTTTTCGTTTTCATTTGCGCCTACAAGAGACGCTGTCGCATCAGGACGGAAGAAACCGCCCACCCAGCAGGTGGCCAAGCCCATCGCCGTAGCTTCGAGGATGATGCCTTCGCCCTGGTAGCCCACCTGCTCCTGGACGTTTGGGCAATCCATGTCTCCGATGAAGGCGATGAAAGCCCTGGCATCCTTGACCTTGCCATAGGAGCCGACGAGGCCTCTGAAGACTTCATCCGTGGAGCCTTCCACCAGCACTGCTCTGGCGCTAGGAAAAGGCTGGAATTCGGCACAGACCTGCCGCAGTTGCGCCAGCAAATCCGGCTCGACAGGGCGGTTAAAGTCATAGGAGCGCTGGGAGCGGCGGGCGGAGATAGCACGGTACCATTTTGAATAGTCGGTTTGCATGGCTGTAGATTATATCCCCATGTTCCATCCAGTTGCCAGTCCTCAGTTTCAAGATGCAAGATTTCATCATCCGTCATTGCGAACCCCGATGCAATCGGGGCGAAGCAATCCCATAGCCTGTCACCCTGACCCTGAACGGAGTGAAAGGGAAGGGTCTAGATTCTTCGCTATGCTCAGAATGACGGGAGAGATTGCCACGCCCTCGCTGCTCTCGGTCTCGCAATGACAGGGAAGACATTGTCAGCACTCTCATTATTATTTAGGAATTGGTGCTTGGGATTTCAAATTTAGGCGCGGTGGGAAGGGTGAAGTAGAAGGTGCTTCCTTTGCCAACCTTGCTTTCAGCCCAGGCTTTGCCGCCGTGCAGTTCCACAAGCTGTTTTACCAGTGCCAACCCGATGCCGGCACCACCGTGACCCCTTTGCCGTGCCCTGTCTGCCTTGTAGAAATGGTCAAAGACAAAGGGCAGGTCCTCGGGCGCAACGCCGTTGCCCGTGTCCGAGACAGATACCGTCGCCCACCCCTGCTTATCCAGGCGGACACTGATTTTGACACTGCCGCCAGCAGGGGTATGCCTGATAGCATTATCCATGAGGTTATGCAATACCTGCCGAATCCTGTCTTTGTCGATAAACACCTGCGGCAACCTGTCCGACAATTCTGCGCTAACAGATATCTTCTTTTGCTGACAGCGACTCTGGATGCCAGACACCTCGGCCGAAATCAACTCGCCAAGCACTGCAGCTTCCTGGCGCAGCTTTAGCTGGCCCGCTTCTGCCAGTGAAAGCTCTCTCAGGTCCGTGACCAGGCGGGAGAGCAATACGGTCTCATCATATACCGAGGCAATCTGCTCCGGCGTGGGCGATATCACGCCATCGAGCCATGCCTCCATATTGCCCTGGATGATGCTCAGTGGGTTACGCAGTTCGTGAGCGATATCGGCAAGCAACTGTCGTCGGCCCTTCGCCGATTTCATCATCCGTTTTAGCTGTCACGCGCTGCGAGAAATCTCCGGTGGCTATCTTCTTCGCAGAGAACGACAGTTGCCGCATCGGGCCGGAGATAAGCCGACCGAAAAGCAGCCCCAGTGCAATAGCAGCAATCACAGCTACAGTCACCGCCAGCCAGAGAGAATCACGGAAAGCATCGAGGAACGCCTGCTCCTGAGTGCCCATGACCATTATCATCTCCGTGAGACCGCCACCTTCCGTGCTGCAATCTCGCTGGCAATACATGATGAATTCGCTGCGCACCGTATGGTTAACCCAAAGAGCTATCACTCCCACGCTTATCAGGGCAATACCCACAAACAGAAGAGATAGCTTGACCGATAAGCTGCGTATCACCTTGCCTCCAGTTTGTAGCCCACTCCCCGGACTGTAACCAGCGGATTGGCAGAGTCCGGCGCTGCCTTTGATATCTTCTGCCGGATATTCTTGATATGGGCGTCCATGGTGCGTTCATAGCCCTCGTAGGACTCACCAAAAGCCGAATCCATCAACTGCAATCGAGTATATACCCTGCCCGGGTTGCGGGCCAGCACGGTGAGCAATTTGAATTCGGCTGGGGTCAGGCTAAGCGGCTGTCCATGGAAAACAACCTCGTACTTTTCCGTATCCAGGCGAAGGTCACCGGCAACGATTTGCTCTTTTAGGCGAACACCTTCCCTGGGCCTGCGCAGCACTGCATTGACCCTGGCTGCCAGTTCCCTGGGACTGAAGGGCTTGGTGACGTAGTCATCAGCTCCTATCTCCAAGCCAACTATCTTATCTACCTCATCATCGCGTGCAGTAAGCATAATTATAGGAACGTCTGAGTTACGCCTGATATTGCGACAGACTTCAAGGCCATCAAGCTCTGGCAGGTTGAGGTCAAGCACGATAAGGTCTGGCTTATTACGTTCCGCCTGCTCCAGGGCGCTCTTGCCATCGGCGGCCATAATCACTTCGTAGCCATCTTTTACCAGATAAGCCTTGAGCAAGTCGCAGACCTTGGGTTCATCGTCAACCAGTAATATCTTTTTGCCAGCCATCGTTTGCCAGCCTTGTTCTGCACTCGATTTTAGCATATAAATCGAACAGGGGCGAAGCGTCCCCTCGCTTCGCCCCTTGACCTAGGAGGAAAATGGGTGCTGAAAAGTGAGAAGGAGGTTTATCTCCAACAGCCGCCGCATCGCGGCTGGTTGCTGGCACTAGCCGTGAAAGTGCCCCGATGACACGCTGGCACATTGCCAGCACTGCCGGAAGTCCAACCACCCCTGCAGCCACCACCCTGCCAAGCGCCCTGTCCGCCGCAGTAGCTGCCACAGTTGCCGGCATAGGGGCAATTACCATTCTGAAAACCGGGACAATTGGGGCAGGTATATTCCGGGTCATAGGCTACAGAGGGAGCAGCCAATGTCTGTATCTCCTTTCCCTTA
>VGOF01000212.1 GCA_016875975.1 Chloroflexota bacterium
CCTGGCGTTCCACAATGAGATAGAAGGGATGATTGCCAAAGGGGCAGTACTCCTCGCAGGCGTAGCAAGTAGTACAGGCATCCAGCACAAAGGAATCTTCGCCGTTGATTACCTTTTGCCATTCTTTTTTTGCCTCGGTCTTGTTGAGGTCAATGTACTGGCACTTGACCAGGCAACTGATCGCCTTGCAATCGGCGCATTTCTTCTTATCGAACTTCAATTCCAGCATGTCTGAAATCCTCTTTCTTACAGCCCACTGGCGATGCGGTATCCTTCGTGGATGGCCTCGAAGATGCCCCGCGGTTTGGAGGCATCGCCGATGACGTGCAGTTCTGGCACCACGTCTTTAAGCTGCTGGGCCAGTACGTTATCTGGAACCGGCGCCGGCGACAATACCACGCTGTCGGCCTGGAGCAGTTTCGATTGGCCATCCTCGGTTACTACGACGCCTTCCCCAGTGATTTTCTCAGTGCGGCTATTGGGTTTGGCGATGACGCCGTCCCGTCTCAGATTGGCCAGCAGCATGGTGCTGGTCATCATACCCATATCGCCGGCGAGAGGGCCACGGCCTGTCATTCTCACCAGGATTGACTCTTTGCCTTGGCTGGCCAGCAGGTCTGCGGTCTCACAGCCCACACGCCCACCACCTACCACCACTACCTTCTTCCCTACCGTCTTTTTCCCTGAGATAACATCCCGTGCCAGCGACACATTCGGCAGGTCGGCTCCAGATATATCTGGCAACATAGTGGAAGAACCGGTGGCTACCACAACAACATCTGGTTTCATCTTGACCACTGTGTCGATTGTTGCCTCCTGGCCCAGCTTGACTGCAACGCCCGGCTTGGCAAGCTGTATCTCCATGAACCTGGTTATGGTGGCCAGCTCATCTTTGCCCGGTGGGATGGCAGCGATGTTTAGCTGCCCGCCCAGCTTCTGCTCTTTGTCCATGAGTGTAACCTTATGTCCCCGGAGTCCAGCCACGCGTGCTGCTTCCATGCCCCCAGGCCCTGCGCCTATGACCAGCACCTTCTTTGGCTTCTGCGCCGGCTTCATCAGCGTCTCCTCTTCTCTGCCCGTGGTGGCATTGATGGCACAGGTAATGGGTCGGGCATTGCCCATGACCCAGTCTATGCAGTGGCAGCAGGCGGTGCACATGCGCAGGTCCTCGAGCCTGCCCTCCATCGCTTTCCTGGGCAGTTCAGGGTCAGCGAGTAGGGGCCTGCCCAGTGACACAAAATCGGTCTTCCCCTGCTCAATTATCTGGTTAGCCAGGACTGGGTCATTGAGACGGCCAGCCACGGACACTGGAATTGTGACTTCTTTCTTGATGGCCTCTGCCAGTGGCACCAGGCAGCCGCGTGGCAACCAGCCTGGTTGTATGATTAATTGGCCTGCATCGTAGTTGCCCGCAGAAATATCCAGGCAATGGACTCCCGACTGTTCCAGCCGTTGGGCAATAATACGCGTCTCCTCCAGCTTCAGCCCATCGGGTACACCTTCCTTGGCACTGATTCGGAACAGCAGGGGATAATCGGCGCCGGCCAACTCCTTGATACGTGCCACTATTTCTTGAGGAAAGCGAGCGCGGTTCTCCAGGCTTCCGCCGTATTTGTCGGTTCTCTTGTTGGAGTATGCGGAGAGAAATTGGCATACCAGGTAGCCATGAGCGCCGTGTACTTCCACAGCGTCAAAGCCCACCTCTCTGGCTCTCTTTGCACTCTGGCCGTAGGCCTCAACGAGCCCTTGTGTTTCGGCGGTGGTCAATTCGCGAGGCATGACACCCACGGCGGGAGAAGGGATAGACGACGGAGCCACCGGCTGCCCCCCTGCTACCTCGGGTATAGTCTGCCTGCCCGCATGGTGAAGCTGGACTGCTACCTTAGCTCCGTGTCGGTGGCAGCAATCTACCAATTGCTTCAGCCCGGGCAGGAACTTGTCGTCGTAGATGCCGATTTCACGGCTATCCACACGGCCTTCGCGGGCCACGGCTGTTATCTCGATGATTATCAGGGCTACGCCTCCCTTGGCCCTCTCCTCATAGTAGCGGCATAGCCGCTCGGAGACTGTACCGTCCTTGTTGGCCAGCAATGTGCCCATGGGGGCCATGATAATTCGGTTGCGAAGCTGCATACCGCCGATTTTGCCTGGTTCGAACAGTTTGGTTAGAGTCAAAGTGGCCTCCCTTTCCAAGACACTATGCGCATTATCCTAGTAATTTCTGACCCCGTCAACAGGACTCCATTATTGAAAAACCATCTAAACGTTTTCCTTTCGGCAACGTTTTAATATAATAGACGCCAGGTAATCTGAGGTTAACCTGGTGTCAAGCGAAGAAGAGAGGCTAGTCCGTGAAGCGATTGCCGGCAATCAGGCGGCGTTCACTGTGCTTTACAATGAGCACTTTGACAAGGTGTATCGCTATGTTTACTTTAGGATTAGCGTACGAAGCGAGGCAGAAGACATCACCCAGGAGGTGTTCTTGAAGGCCTTGCAGTCAATAGGCTCCTTCAAATGGCGCGAGGTGCCCTTCGCTGCCTGGCTATTCCGCATCGCCCACAATCTGGTGATAGACCATATGCGAAAGAAGTCGAAGCATAAGACAGCGCCGCTGGAGGAAGCCTGGGCGGTGAGCGTGGAAGACCCTGTGGCCATGACAGAGCAGAGGTTTGAGATGGCAGACCTAGCAGCAGCTTTGAAGAGGCTGCCACCGGCGCAGCAGGAGGTTATCTCGCTGCGCTTCATCGCTGGTATGCCCATTGCGGAGGTGGCCAGGACACTCAAGAAGAGCGAAGGCACCGTGAAAGCGCTGCAGTTCAACGGGACAGCTTCGCTGAGGAAGGTATTCTCCGAGGGGAGAAATGGCTAAGAACCTGGAGCAGATATTTGAAGAATGCCTGGAGCGCGTGTTCCGGGGCGAGAGCATCGAAAGCTGCCTGATGAGCTATCCCAATGAGGCAGCCTACCTTGAGCCTTTGTTGCGGACGGCTATTGGCGTTACCAATAGAGCTTCTATGCTACAGCCCAATCCGGAGTTCAAGGCACGTACCGGCATGCGCATCCAGGCTGCATTGCAGTACGCCGTACAGCAAAGGCCAGCGGAGAAACCCAGCCGCGGCTTTGCCTGGCAGA
>VGOF01000213.1 GCA_016875975.1 Chloroflexota bacterium
TGACCGACCTCGCCACCAGGGCGGTACTCGATGGCGACCACTATGTGGTAAACGGGCAAAAACGCTTCTGCACCGGCGGCGGCGAGTCGGATGCCTACATGGTATATGTCAGGCTTAGTGAGCAGAAAGGGGCCAAGGGCATAGGCGGGTTGATTATCGACAAGGGAACGCCGGGCTTTTCCTTCGGCAAGCAGGAGCAGCTTATGGGCTTGAGGGGTATCCCCAGTTGCGACCTCATTTTCGACAACTGCCGTGTCCCGAAGGGAAACCTGGTCGTCAAAGAGGGCGAATTCAAGAAGCTGATGACCGCCTTTGACCTTGAGCGCTGTGGCAACGCCACCATGTGCCTTGGCATCGCCCAGGGTGCGTTTGAAGAAGCCAGGGCTTATGCCCTGCAACGGAAGCAGTGGGGAAAAGAGATTTGTGAGTTCCAGGCAATACAGTTCATGCTGGCGGACATAGCCCTCAGGGTGGAGGCTGCACGCTTGCTCATCTACCGGGCCACTACTAATGCTGCCACCGGACTGCCAGCCCCGCTAGAAGCAAACCTGGCCAAGTGCTTTGCCAATCAAATGGTGAGAGAAGTTACCGGCATGGCTTTGCAGATACACGGTGGCTATGGCTATTCCAAAGATTACCCCGTGGAACGCATGATGCGCGATGGCTGGGGCTGGGGACTTGCCGGCGGCACCATCGAGATACAAAAGATAACCCTTGCCTCCTTCTTGCTCGGCCGCAGGTTCGACCAGAGGAGGTAAGTGGCCCTCGTCAAAGCACCGGCTGCAGGCTGCCTGCGTTCACCGGGCGCGGGTTTGACGGCAACAGCGGCTTTGTGTAAACTGGCCACTGGCTTCGCGCTGCAGGACAGACCACGGAGACCAAAAAAACAACGCCATCTCAGGCAAGTCGCGAAGGAGAAGTGACCGGTGAGCGCTACTAGGAAACTGGCTGAGTTCGTCTGCGGTTTGGCCTACGATGATATATCCCAGGATGCAATAGCCAAGGCAAAACTGTGTGTTCTGGACTGGGTTGGGGTGACCGCAGGGGGCTACCTCGACGGCAGTGGCGATATGGATATCATGCTTGAAGCCCTTTCGCCATTCTTCGGCCAATCGCAAGCAACTTTGATTACCAGAAAGAAGAAAGTTGACGTCATCAATGCGGCTCTGGTCAATGGCACTGCCTCTCATCTCCTGGACTACGATGACGTGCACATGGGCATGATCGGGCATCCCTCGGTGCCGCTAATACCGGCAGCTCTGGCCATTGCGGAGCATCGTGGAATCGGTGGCAAGAGGCTGATAGAGGCCATAGTGGCCGGTGTTGAAGCCGAATGCCGGATAGGAGAAGCGGTGAATCCAGAGCACTATTCCGCTGGTTGGCATGCCACGGCAACGCTGGGATGTTTTGGCGCCTGCGCAGCCGTTGCCAGGCTGATTGGCCTCGATGCTGATAAGGTGGTCTCTGCACTGGGTATCGCCGGAACCCAGGCCTCGGGCCTGAGGCAATCATTCGGTACCATGTGCAAGCCATTCCACGCCGGAAGAGCTGCCAGCAATGGCTTGCTCGCTGCCATCCTAGCGGAGAAAGGGTTCACCGCCCCGCAGCAGATTTTAGAAGGCGAAGCCGGATTCAGCAAGGTCTTGTCGCAGCGATTCGATGAGCCGAAGATGGATAGTCTGGGTCGCCCCTTCGAGATTGAGGGAGTGGTTTACAAGCGATATTCTTCATGTTATCTGACACACCCAACCGTACGCTGCATCCTGAGAATCAAGGATAAATATCAACCAGCAGCGTCCAAGATAACCAGCCTAGAGGTGAGAGCAAGCGCAGCCTCTGTCACTGTAGCTGGAAAGCTGGAGCCTAAAACCGGTTTAGAGGGGAAATTTAGCCTCCGTTATTGCGCTGCCTTAGCTTTGCTGAAAGGCAGGGCTGTGGAATCGGATTTCACCGATGAGGCAGTTAATGGGCCTGAAGTTCGGGAAATGATGTCTAAGACCAGTGTCGTGCAGGCTGAATCCCTGTTGCCCACTGAAGCCGAGATTAAGATAAAACTGAACGACGGTAGAGAGGTCAATGAAAAGCTTGAGTTAGCCAGCGAGGACACCGCAGTATCTGTGGACGAGTGGGAATCCACGCTGGTAGCCAAGTCAGGCGATTTTCTGGAGAGGGCTTTTTCCTCTGAAAAGTCAGCCAAAATCATAAGCTCCATCAGAGAGCTGGAGAAGATAGATAACGTCAGGGAAGTGGTTGAATTGATGAGCTAGCTCCGGAATCGGTCCCTTGACGCAGTGATTATTACACAACCAAGATAAATACAAAGGACAAAACAAGGGAGGTGACAAATGTCTAAATTGATTTCCAGGGAAGTATTAGTTGTTCTCTCTGTTATCCTGAGCCTAGCACTGGTGCTGCCTGTGGCGGCCTGTGCCGCCAAGGCACCAGATGCGGGTGCGCCACTGGTCAACGTCAGGATTCACAGTCAGATGCCTGTGGGGCACTATGTTACCGAGTCGGTTGAGCTGTTTATCAAGGAAGCGGAAGCCAGAAGCAAGGGAACACTCAAGTTCAGTCACTACCCAGCCCAGCAGCTCTATACCGATATGGCAATGGCCAACGTCTTGCCTGAGGGTGGGGTTGAGATGGCCCAAATCCAGGCTATGATGTTCGCCGGCAAGGTGCCTGAGATATTCGGTGGCCTGCTACCCGGCTTCTACAAAGACCAGGACCATTATTTTCGGGCTGCCTATGATGCCGGGCCCGACGGCGGCTTTATGGATTGGGTGATTGCCCCAGCCTTCGAAGAAAAGGCAAATACCAAGCTGCTTACCTGTATGGGGTATTCCATCAACCTCTGCACTTTGACTAACAAGCCTGTTTATAAGCTGGAGGACTACAAGGGGAAGAAGATACGGTCGCTGGGTAAGTCGGTCAGTATCCTATTGCAGGCCTTAGGTGCTGCCCCGGCGATGATTAGCTCCAGCGATATTTACATGGCCCTTCAGCGCGGCACTATAGAGGGCGTGTTTAGTGGCCTTACCAGTTTCTATGAGAGGAAGTGGTACGAGTCGGCCAAATATGTCCAGTATTATTACACGGGTTCCGCCAATTTCAATATGGCGGC
>VGOF01000214.1 GCA_016875975.1 Chloroflexota bacterium
AAGGCCTTCCCTGCAGTCTTGTTCGGGGGACTCGACTCCATTGTTGGTGCTCTGGTCGGTGGCTTAACAGTGGGCGTACTCGAGAATCTGGCTGGTGGGCTTATTGACCCCTGGATGTCTGAGATAACACCCTATATCATCTTGCTTCTGGTACTTATTATCAAACCGGATGGCCTTTTTGGAGTCAAGAGGATAGAGAGGATATAACATGGCTTTGCGACCTTGCGGCACTTATGACCAGAGCTATGCCCAGGATATGGCAATCCTCCGCACCCGCCTGCAATGGATATTGCTTGTCGTCGGGTTGGTCATCCTATTCACTGCGCCTTTGTACTTGCCCGGCCGCTGGCTGAACTTGATGAACCTCATCGGCATCAGCCTCATCGCCGTGCTCGGGCTCAACATACTTACCGGCTACTGCGGCCAGATTTCCCTTGGGCAGGCTGCTTTCATGGCAGTGGGTGCCTACACATCAGGCGTGCTGACGGCTAAGCTGGGCTGGTCTTTCTGGGCAGCTCTGCCCTGTGCGGCAATCAGCGCCGGCATCATAGGAGTAATCTTCGGTTTGCCCTCACTCAGGGTCAAAGGCTTCTACCTGGCCATGGCAACACTGGCGGCCCAATTCATAATCCCCGCGCTTATCGCCCACCCACTCGAAGGCATAACCCATGGCGTCCGCAGCCTGATAGTGCCAGTGCCCAAGGTCGGAGGCGTGGCCTTCACCTCACCAGCACAGATGTACTGCATAATCATCCCCATAGTAGCACTGATGACTTTCTTTGCCAAGAATATCGTCAGAACCGGTGTCGGCCGGGCTTTCATCGCCATCAGGGATAATGAGCTGGCAGCAGAAGTACAGGGAGTCAACGTCTTCGCCTACAAGCTGCTGGCTTTCTTCATCTGCTCAGTATACGCCGGCATCGCCGGCAGCCTCTGGGCGCACTGGATGCGAGCCCTCAACCCCGACCACTTCAGCTTGATAGATTCCATCTGGTACGTGGGAATGATGATTGTGGGTGGCCTGGGAAGCACCGCCGGGGCAGTCTTCGGCGTGGCCTTCCTGCGCATCCTGGACGAGGCAACCAAAGTATTCGTGATGTGGCTCTCCGGCATCTTCATCGCCTGGGGCGCTTTCCTCCAGGCAGCTTTCGGCCCCATAGTATATGGGCTGGTGATTGTGCTGTTCATCATCTTCGAGCCCAGGGGACTGGCTCATAGATGGGAGATATTTAAGATTTCATATCGCATTCGTCCCTTCGCCTATTGACCAGAATAAGGGGGTGGTAATACATTGGAAAAGAGCGGGTTTGAATAGCTAGCCTATCAGGGTATACTATTTCTAATGAGGAGGTGGAACTTGAACAAGAACAAATTCAAATCAGTGTGTCTGGCAGTCCTGGCGATACTGTTAGCGACGGCATTAGCAATAGGCTGTGCCGCTCCAAAGGCACAGCCCGCGGCCAAGTCAGCCAAGCCAGGCAAGGTCGTTCTGTACCACTTCGGCGACCTCAGCGGCCCCTATGCGCCCATCACGGCCGCCATCGTAGCCGGTCTCAACGACTTCCTAGAGTGGTACAACACAGAGGGAGGTGGTGTCGATGGGGTACCAGTAGAACAGGTATTCAGAGATACCGGGGGCAAGGTAGATGCTGCCATTGCTGCCTACACCGCATTCAGGGAAGCCAAGCCTTACCCCATCGTTGAATGCCTATACCAGTCGGCAGAATCAGAAGCACTGAGAGACCGCTTCATCGAGGACAAGATAGTGTCTTTCACTGCCGGTGCTTCGCCCACCTGCATATATCCACCGGGATACCAGTTTGCCATGTCCCCTGCCTATACCGACCAGATAGGCGCCTTCATGGACTGGCTGGTAAATGACTGGGCAAAGAAGACCAACCAGAAGCCAAAGCTGGCTATCCTCACCTGGGATAGCACTTTCGGCAGAGCCATAATGGTACCCGAGGTTGACGACTATGCCAAGAAAGTCGGCGTCGACATCGTGTATAAGGGCACCTACGGCGTAAGGGAGGTTGACGTAGCCACCCAGATGACCGCCGTTAAAGCATCCGGAGCCAACTGGGTCTATGACAACACAGCAGCTCACGGGCCCAAAGTGGTTCACCAGGCGGCTGAAGCGCTGGGCATGCTAAATAAAAGCACTTACGATACTACCCCGGGCAAAATCCACCGCGCCAGTTGTGTCTGGGGAGTGGACGAATCATCGGTGAATCTATCCGGGGAGCTTGCTGAAGGCATGGTTGGGCCACGGAGCTGGGCTTCCTGGGCAATGACGGACGTCGAGGGCGTTAAGATATTGACCGCTCAGGCCAACAAACACAACAGGAGCGATTACGAGCGGGTTGCCGGCTACCTGGTGGCATCCGGCGTAGCCTACACCGTCCTGGATTGCATGAACAGGGTTGTCAAGGAACTGGGCTGGGAAAAGCTAAATGGGGAGAAAGTAAGAGCCGAAGCGCTTAAGCTGCGAGACTACAGCCCGCTGGGCATGAGCCGGCTCACCTACACCCCGGATAAACTGGAACCCACACAGACCCGAATCTGCCAGGTTAAAGACGGCAAAATACTGGCTATAACCGACTGGGTTACATGTCCGGATTTGAGGCCTTACCAGTACCGAAAGTAAACACCAGGCAGTTTAAGGCAACTGGGAACAATAAAGCCCTGTAAAGGAGGCGAAGCTTGAACAAGGAAAGCATCCGCAAGTCTGTGTTATTGTCTGTCACCGCATTGGTTTCTCTGGCTCTGGTATTCGGTTGTGCGGCTCCCAAAGCTGCCCCCGGAGCCAAGCCAGACAAGGTAGTCATCCACCACTTCGGCGACCTCAGCGGCCCCTACGCCGCCATTACCGCTTCCGCGGTTGCCGGGTTCGAAGACTTCGCCGAGTGGTACAATTCGCAGGGCGGCATTGACGGAGTGCCTATTGATGACATGTTCAGAGATACCGGCGGCAAGCTGGATGCTGCCCTGGCAGCTTACAGCGCTTTCAAGGAATCCAAGCCCTATCCCATAGTCACTATACTGTACGGCTCCGCCGAATCAGAATCGCTGAGGGAACGGTTCATCGAAGACAAGATATTTTGTTTCACCGGTGGGCCAT
>VGOF01000215.1 GCA_016875975.1 Chloroflexota bacterium
CGCTACTACCAGGATCCCATGCTGATAAGCTACAAAGAAATGCAGGAGATGGGCCGAGAGTATGCCCAGAAGCAGCACCCTGATGTATTCGAGAAGATGATAACCGAATGCAAGGCGGATGACACTTGCCTGATATTCTATACTTCGGGGACTACAGCACTGCCCAAAGGAACGGTGCTTACGCACCGCAACATGCTAAGCATGGGCAAGAACCTGCTGTGGGTTGACCCTATACCTGAGGACGCTGAGTTTCTCTCTTTCCTGCCCATGGCCTGGATTGGCGAGCAGATGATGTCGGTGAGCGAGGGCATCATTGCCGGCTTTGCCGTTAACTTCCCAGAAAAACCCGAGGTTTTCATGGAGAACCTCCGCGAAATCGGTCCGCGTGTGATGTTCTCGGCACCGCGCAACTACGAGGCTATGGTGCGTGGTTGCATGGTCAAGTATTCCGATGCTACATGGCTGAAGAAGAAGACGTGGGACCTGTCCATGAAGATCGGCTACAAGGTGGCCGACATGAAGTTCGAGAAGAAAGGCGTCCCCTGGTACTGGAAAACGGTCTGGTGGCTGTCTTACTGGGTAAACCACCGGCAGGTCCTGGATACGCTGGGGCTGCGGAAGCTGAAATATGCCTACACCGGTGGCGCCCCACTGGGTGACGAGCAGTTTCGATTTTTCCACGCTCTGGGGCTAAATCTGAAGCAAATCTATGGTCAGACGGAAATTTCGGGGATTTCGGTTATCCATCGCAATGAAGACATCAAGTTTGATACAGTGGGCTTCCCCATACCGGAAACTGAGGTCAGGATTACCGACGGCAACGAAATAATGTCCCGCAGTCCATGCGTGTTCCGTGGCTACTACAAAATGGAGGAGCAGACCAAGAAGACGCTTCTCCGCGGTGGCTGGCTGTACTCTGCCGACACTGGCTTTATGGATGAAGACGGACATCTCATCTGCTTTGACCGCTCCAAGGATGTAATGACGCTATCGGACGGCTCGATTTCGGCTCCGCAGATTATCGAGAACCGCCTCAAGTTCAGTCCCTATGTCCAGGATGCCTGGGTCATCGGTGACAAGCGTCCCAACGTGGTTGCCGTGATTTGCATTGATTACGGCACCGTGGGCAGGTGGGCGGAGAGCAAAGCCATACCCTACACCAGCTATCCGGAGCTTTCTCAAATCCCCGAGGTCAACGAGTTGATGCTGGATGTGGTAAAAAAGGTGAATACTCGCCTGCCCAAGGGGCAGCGCATAACCAAGTTCGTCAATTTCTACAAGACATTTGAAGCCGATGACGATGAGCTTACCCGAACCCGCAAGTTGAGGCGGGGGTTCATGGAAGAGAGGTACAAAGACGTTGTTGATGGGCTTTATGGCAAGACCGACTATATCAACCTGGATACCAGTATCACCTATGAGGACGGACGGGTAGCCCGGCTGAAATATGGGATGAAGGTGAATTTTGTGAGTGAGGGAAGCTGATGGTTCATTTCGCTGATGTTTTCATCACCGGCATCATGGTTGGTGGCATCTATGCCTGCATTGCGCTGGGATGGGCCATCATCTTCAAAACATCTGGCGTGATTAACCTGGCCACGGGTCAGTTGACCCTGATCGGAGGCTACGTACTGTTTGCCCTTTACACCTTTGGGCTGCCCATTTACATAGCCTTTGCGGGGATGCTGGCTATTGCCATAGTGCTGGGCATTCTCACCGAACGCCTCTGGCTTCGCCCCATGATTGGCGAACCTGTGCTGTCGGTGATTATGGTTACTGTGGGCATCGCCTTTGCCTATCAGGCCATTGTGGCTCTCATCTGGGGAGCCGATACCCGTGTCTTTCAGCCGCCTGTATTTCCCCTGGAGCCGCTGATGCTGGGGCCGATACATATCAGCCAGGTGTTCCTCTACAGCTTCCTGATAGCGGGTGTCATGATGGCACTTCTTATCTTTTTCTTCCAGCGCACCCGCATGGGATTGGCGATGCAAGCCACTGCTGATGATGAGATGGCTGCTCGCTCCATGGGGATTCCGGCCAGCTCAGTCTATCGCTGGACATGGGTGATTGCCTTCATGTCCTGCGGTATTGCCGGTGGCTTGCTGGGCAACATCAACGGGTTGAACATCTCTATTAGCTATATGGGGTTGCTGGTATTGCCGGCGGTGGTTATCGGCGGCATGAACTCCATACCTGGGGCTGTGGCTGGAGGGCTGATTATCGGGGTGTTAGAGAACCTGGGGGATGCTTATATCTCCCGGTATTTCCCTGGGGGGGTGAAATCGACCTTCCCCTTCTTTGTCATGCTCATCGTCATGCTCTGGAGGCCCTATGGACTGTGGGGCTGGGTTAAGATAGAGAGAATGTAGCAGAAGGTGACAGATGCGACTACCGACTGGTACCCATTTCGATAGCTATACCGCAGACCATGCCTGGTGGAAGACCAACTTTGTCTGGATAAGGATGGTGTTGCTGGGCGTTATCCTGCTGGTGGTTGTCCCTCTATTCGTCGGGGACTACTGGCTCTCCTTCCTCAATATGGTGGGCTATACCATCCTGGGGGCTGCTGGCGTGCAGTTGCTTATCGGCTTTACGGGGCTGGTAACGCTGGGTCAGGCAGCTACCATTGGCTTTGGCGCATTTACCTGCGCTCTTGCAATGTATCTCTTTCACCTACCGTACCTGGTTGCTTTCCTGCTTGGCGTTGTTGCTGCTGGGCTGTTGTCTCTGGTCTTTGGATTACCCTCTGTGCGGGTGAAGGGGTTTTACTTGATTATGACCACCATGGCCATGCAGTTCATTACCACGGACGTAATCTTGACGCAGTACCTGGGGCCGCTGGCGGGGAAAGGGCGCGGCGGTGTTCTGGCTGTAGAACCTGAGATGTTTAGCATTGGCCCGTGGGTCATCTATTCCACCAAGGATGCCTATATATTGATGATTGTATTGGTCATCCTGGTGCAGGTATTTATAGCTAACCTGGTTCGTACGCGGGTGGGGCGGGCCTGGATGGCTATCCGCGATAATGATATCGCCGCTGAAGCCCTGGGGGTCAACATCATATACTACAAGCTGCTGGCTTTCTTCATTGCCGGAGCTCTGGGTGGGATAGCCGGCTG
>VGOF01000216.1 GCA_016875975.1 Chloroflexota bacterium
TTATAGTTCTTAAGCAACTCGATGTTCTTGGTGGCCTGCATCTGGAATAAATACTCGTTGCCCAATCGTCTGGCTGGTTCGCCACAGCAGGTCTCTTCAATGCCAAGAATACCCACCTTGACGCCTGCAGCCTTTAGTATCTTGGCAAATGCTATAGCAATCTTGGTGCTTCGTTCTTCAAGAGACGCCGCACAACCTACAAAATACACCAGGTCAACATTGCTATCCTCAGATAGAGGCTTTATGTCAAGCCCGCTGGCCCAGTCAGTCCTGGTAAGGGTAGTCCCCCTGCAACTATGTCCCCTGGCCTCGATACACTTCAAGGCAGCTTCGCCTGTCTCCGTGATGCTGGCTTTCTCCAGCACCAGATTACGGCGCATGTCAATAACCTTATTGATGTGCTCGATATAGACCGGGCAGGCCTCCATGCAAGCACGACAGGTAGTGCAGTCCCATATCACTTCTTCGGTGATAACCTCGGTGAGCATATCACGACGAGGCTCCTTGGGTTTGAGCACAAATGGTATAGGAAACACCTCATACAAGTTGTCCTTGAGGTCAAGCACTAACTTCTTCGGCGAAAGCTTCTTGCCGCTCAGGTAAGCCGGGCAGCTATCCTGGCAACGACCGCATCGGGTGCATGCATCAAGGTCCAAAAGCTGCTTCCAGGTAAAATCCTCAATCTTGGCAGCACCCCAGGATTCAGCAGTCTCCAGGTCAATCGGCTCCAGTGCCCCCTTAGACTTCAGCGAGCGGAAAAAGACATTCAACGGTGATAGCCATATATGCTGCAAGCGTGTCCGGCTGATGAAAACATAAGCCAGCAACACAAACGCCGGCACAGTATGGATGATAGCCCGATGCCAGACCAGTATCTCGTTTTTATGCTCCGTGAGGAAGGTAGGTAATATCTTCGACAAGTAATATCCCACAGGCGACCATAGAAACCAGTCTGTCGGCGAGCCTACGTCGCTCGCAGCAATGCGGTAGCCTTTGGTCAAGTAACCCGTAACCAGGACAACGAATACCCAGAGGAAAACGAGCGCATCGTCTGGCTTATTGTCCAACCGTGGAGGCCTGACGATGTAGCGGCGTATGATGGCGATAATGCCGCCTATGATAATCATCAAGCCACCAATTTCGGAGACAAAGGAGGCATATAGAAATACAGCCTGCGGTGGTATGGTCAGGCCCACCACGTAGGAAAACAGCCTCACTATCTTGCCTGATACCAGAAAGATGGCACCCCAGACAACTAGAAAATGCATTATGCCAGGATAGGCTTCTTTGAAAACACGATAGTGTGCAAAGGCCACCGCCAGAGTGGTATTGAGCCTGGCAACTACTCGGTCAAAGCGATTCTCTTTGTGCCCTCTACGCCACAACAGATAGCGCCTGAAGAAACCAAGTGCGAAAAGTAACACTAGCACGCTGGAAAATATCAAGACACCGATAATGATGGGCAGAAAAACCTTAAGAATATATACTTCTTGTTGTGTCCAGAATAGCTCTCGTGCAGAATTCAAAGCAGCCCCCTTATTTCAGAGTCTCTCAATCGTTTCAGAACAACCATGACTCCGACCTAGATTTCCGGGTAAAACGCGCTCAGATGCGATGACAGAAAGACCACCACCATAGCCCCCACCGCCAGAAGCATCAATGTGATGATGTTCGAATACTTCCGCGTTATCCCCAGGTCAAATAACATAAGCCGCACTCCAGCGAGTATGCAGTAGAACACCGCTGCCAGCAGCAACACCTCGATGAACACGGCCATCGGCCTAAGTAATGCTTCCATCATACGCTCCTCTCCTGACCCGCCTGGTCAGAAGTCAAATACACCATTCCCACATCATCTCGTGGTTCAACTGCCTTGCTATCAATCCTATAATGCTGTGTCTCTGTCTTACATCTACTACAAAGCTCAAGCTGCCCCAGAAGTACATCGCCCGAATCCCGAAGCTTGTCCTTCAAATGACCTACCATAGACATCGGTGCCACTGGTTCGCCACAACGCCGGCAATTAAGCATATCATCACTGAAGAGTTCAAACACACCGGCACAAATTCTATCGAGTTCCAGAACGCGCTGCAATCGCAAGCTCTTTTCAGGACAAATACCTGCACACTTGCCACAACCCACGCAGACATCTTGCTTGAACAGCAACTGGTAACCAGCCCCTTCCTCACTAGCCACCCAGGCCAGTGCATCCGTAGGACAGCTCGCAACACAAAGGCTACAACCTGTGCATTTGGAGCTATCCAGCGACAACTTTCCAAAGGGTACAAGACCAGTAGAAATAGCCCCAGAGAAAGAGCTGCCGATTCTACGCCCCATATCTTTTACTAGCGCCGTCAGCGGCAGAACACCCTCCAGAGGCTGTACTAGCTCGGCGGTTCTGAATTGCGTTGGGGATAACCGAGCAATTTTATCAGCAAATTGTGTCAAACCCTCTGCCACCTCACCTAGATTGTCCCCCGAAGCACGGAACAATCTCATACGGCCGGAACCAATGCGCCAATTATCAAAGAGAGCCTTCACAAATTCAACGCTCGCCTCCCAAACAGCGTCATTAGCCTCTCGCTGACACTTTCCTTGTCCAGAAATCAGTGCCAGCCCCTGGCATCCCGTATCGAAAGCGCGGAGCATCAGCCACGGAGACACCATGGCCAGACAAGGAATTTTGAACGGCAAGACATTAGCCGGATAAGTGACAACAGAACCACTGCCGCCATCGAATTCCGATAAACAGGTTTCACACGTGAAGGCAATTATCCGTGGTTCTAAGGTAATACAACGACCTGACAGCAATCCCGCCAGTGCATTCTCTAGTTCAACAAACGAAAAGGTTGGGTAATACAGGGCGTTATATGGGCAACACGCCAGGCAAGCACCACACCCAGAACACCTATCCGCATTGATGACAATCATCTCCTGCGCAAAAGTGATAGCATTAGCGGGACAGATGCCTTGACACAGCCCACATTTGTCCGCACCACGGCACCTCGAATGGTCGATACAAGGCACTATTTCGTATCGGGGTAAAGCCGCCGTCAGGAACTGGCGTCGCGAGACTTTATAGCGCGGAAGCGAAAGGCACACTTTCAGATTATCCGG
>VGOF01000217.1 GCA_016875975.1 Chloroflexota bacterium
CTACTTCTAATCTCAAAACCTCGGTCTCTCGGGTGTATCTGGAGCAACCTCGATAGCCTAACATCGGGTTTTCTTCTGGTTCTTCGTACCTGTCACCGCCTTGTAGGTTCCTATACTCATTGGTTTTAAAATCGGTGGTTCGGTAGACGACAGGGCGTGGGTGAAATGCCCTGGCGAAGGTGTTGATACCTCTGGTCAGACCCGCTACGAATTGCGCTCCTCTGCCTTCGTGTAGCATGTATCGCGGGTGGTATTTTATGGCATCGGTAATCATGAACTCAGCTCTGAGTAGTCCCACGCCATCGACATCGCGCTTTGCAACCTCCTCAGCCATTTCTGGGTTGGCTAAATTCACATATAGCCTTGTGTGTGTCTTGATTCGTTCACCCGAGATTACAGCGGGTGCTGTTTTTTTCTCTATGGCCGCTAGCCCTTGGTACACTTTCCCTGTGGAACCATCGACTGTGATCTCTTGTTTGTCTTTCAGAACCTTGGTAGCCACTTCGGTGCCGACAACGCATGGGATACCCAGCTCACGGCTAACGATGGCTGCGTGAGCAGTGCGACCACCGCGGTCAGTGACTATAGCTACTGCTCGTTTCATGGCAGGTACGAAATCAGGGGTTGTCATCTCTGCCACAAGTACATCGCCGGTTTCTACCTTGTCTATTTGTGAGGCTTCCAGGATAATTCTTACCGTCCCTGCTGCTGTGCCTGGACTGGCTGCTATGCCGGTGAAGAGCGGTTTTGCTTCTATCTTTATGTGGGTCTCTGTTGTCTCCTTCTCCTTAATGGTGGTCACCGGTCTTGTTTGAACAATGTATAGATGTGCATCTTGTTTGGCCCATTCTATGTCTTGTGGTGATTTATACAGGTTTTCGATCATTTTGCCGATTTTAGCTAGTGCAATTATGTCTTGGTCGGCCAGCTTCTGCATTTCCTGCATCGAATCGGGGACTGGCATCTTGATGTTTGTATGGAGAGCGTTCGGTTCTGTTTTGGAGTTTTTGACTAGTTGCCACTCTTGTTTTCTTATCTTCTTATCGATAATCTTGATTGTTTCCTTGTCCAGCATATAGAGGTCAGGGGTTACATCACCCGATACGATGGCCTCGCCGAGTCCGTAAATTGCCTCGATGATGATTTTTGTTTTGTCGCTGCTTACCGGTTCTACTGTGAAAAGCACGCCTGAAGCCTGTGATTGTACCATCCTCTGCACTGGTACAGCGATTCCAACGCGGAAATGCGAGAACTTGTTTTGCTCTCTATAGAATATAGCTCTTGCCTCGAAGAGTGATGCCCAACAATTCTGTACGGCGGCTATAACCTTGTCTTCCCCCTCGATGTTAAGGAAGGTGCTTTGCTGGCCGGCGAAGGATGCCTCGGGTAAGTCTTCTGCTGTGGCTGAGGAGCGTACTGCTACCAGTCCTTCGCCTAGCTTGCGATAAGCCTTTTTGATCTCGGTGCTCAAGTCTTCCGGAATGGGTGCTTTAGAAATGAGTTCCTTAATGCTACTGGCAACATCCTGGAGTTGCCTTGTTTTGTTTACGTCTAATTTTGCGAGAAGACGGCGGACCTCAGGTATGACCCCGCTTGCTTCTAGGAACCTGAAATAGGCGTCGGCGGTGACGATGAAGCCAGGTGGTACTGGTATTTGAGCATGAACCATTTCACCGAGATTAGCTCCTTTTCCTCCTACCAGAGGGATATCATCTTTGGTTACCTCATCAAACCAGGCGACTATTCTTGTCTGTCGTTTCATTATTCTCCTTGTTGGGGGGTTGCCTGTTGCACTATTATACCACTCGCTAAAATAGTTTTTGAAGCAATTGGTATTGCGAGTTGTTATACTAGAATTGCTGGGCTGAGAGGCTAAATATTGTTACTGCAGTACGTCCACGTTTGTTCGCCATTTTTAGATGTTGAAAAGGAATGTTACGATGTCTCCATCGTGGACGACGTAATTTTTGCCTTCCAGTCTTAACAAACCTTGCTTTTTAGCTTCTGCTATGCTGTCGCATTTGTTCAGGTCATCAAAGCTAATGACCTCGGCTCGAATAAAGCCTTTTTCGATATCAGTGTGTATTTTGCCTGCTGCTTGGGACGCTGTGGTTCCGCGGGGGATTGTCCATGCTTTTAACTCTGAAGAGACAGTGGTGAAGAAGGAGATTAGGCCCAGCAACTGATGTGAAAGTCGCACTATTCGGTCAAGGGCTGGTTCTGCCAAACCAAGTTCCCTGCGGAATTCTTCGGCTTCGCTATCGTCGAGTTGTGAGAGTTCCATCTCTAGCTTACCGCAAAGTGCTGCTACTTCGAAGCTTGTGTATCGACAGGCGGAACGCAGTTCAGTTTCGATAGATGCAGACCGAGGCAACTGTTTCTCGCCAATGTTGATGACCACGAGCATTGGTTTGGCCGTAAGGCATTGGTAGTTGGTCAAGTTCCTAATTTCCTCTTGAGAGAGTCCCTGCTGCCATATGGGGATTTCCTTATCTAGGCCGGCCTTTATCTTTTGGAGCAAGGCCTGTTCTTTAATAAAGCTGTCTCTTTCCCCTGGCTTGGCGCTTTTGAGTAATGTTTCGAGCCGTTCGAATCTCCTTTCGATTATCACTAGGTCTGATAGCACTAGCTCTAAATCCATTATGGCGATGTCGCGCTTGGGGTCGATGCTATCTTCGATATGAGGGACGTTCTCATCCTCGAAGGCGCGTACTACATGCAGCAGGGCGTTAGCATTACTCAGGTAGTTTAGGAATTGTCCGCTTATATTGCTGCCTTTTCGGGTGCTTCTGGCTGTGAGGGCTATATCAACATACCTTATCTCGGCGAGCGTTGTCTTTTTGGGTTTGAACATCGTCTCCAGGACTTGTAGCCTCGGCTCTTTGATTTTTGCTACTCCTATATTAGGCTCGAGTGCGCTTGGAGCGTACGCTGCTATCTGCGATTTGCCTCTAGTCAAGGCGTTGAAGACTGTAGTTTTGCCGCTTTTTGGGAGACCGATGATGCAGATTTCCAAGGCCAGGCTCCTGTTTGCTTAATATAAGGCAGGGGCGACGAAAATGCAAGATGTTTGGAGCACTGTTAGCCCTGGTCTGGGTCGGGATGT
>VGOF01000218.1 GCA_016875975.1 Chloroflexota bacterium
GGGCAATGCCAGCGGTGTTATGGGTGGTGGAGCCTTTGGTACTGCTGTGGCTACCATGGGCATGTTGATGACCTGTCCCTATATATTGTCTATGGACACTTTTGGGCCCATAACCGATAATGCCAATGGCATTAATGAAATGGCAGGTGCAGGCAAAGAAGTGCGTCGCATAACAGACAGACTCGATGCTGTGGGCAATACCACAAAAGCGCTGACCAAAGGGTACGCCATGGTATCAGCCGGTCTGGCTGCCTTCTTGCTGTTCCAGGCCTACCTCGATAGAGTTTCTTTCCTAAAGTTCGGCGTCGAAGGGAAGTATCACGTTGTAGATATTGCTAAGATAGAGGTGTTTGTTGGTGCTCTGCTGGCAGTAATGCTTGTTTATCTGTTCAGCTCCTGGGCTATCAAGGCTGTCGGCAATACTGCAAGCAAAATTATCAATGAAGTGCGCCGGCAGTTCAAAGCCGACCCTGGCATAATGGCAGGAACGTCACGTCCTGATTATGCAGCGGCAGTTGACATCACCTCCCGCGCTTCCCTCAGGGCGATGATAGCACCAGGACTCTTACCAGTGCTTGGCCCAGTTATCGTTGGTTTGCTCTTCAAATGGGCAGGATACGATGCTGCTATGGTAGTAGCCGCACTGCTCATGGTGGGAACCATTGGGGGCATTATGTTAGCTTCATTCATGAACAATGGCGGCGGTGCCTGGGACAATGCCAAAAAGATGATCGAAGATGGTCAACTTAAAGATGAGTTAGGCAATGTCCTTGGCAAAGGTTCCGAGGCACATAAGGCAGCCGTAGTAGGAGACACTGTAGGAGATCCGTTTAAAGATACAGCGGGCCCGTCATTGCACGTCCTGGTGAAGTTGCTTGCCACCATCACACTGGTTCTCTGCCCGCTATTCATTTAACAGCTGATTACAGGGCTTAGAGAAAACAGGCCAAAAAGAGGGGCAATCAAAAAAGAAAAGGATTGCCCCTCTTTTCATTGCCGATAGTGGTCGCAGGGCCATGCCCTGGATAGACAGCAGTATCGTCCGGTAAGGTCAATAGCTTGTCGGTAATGCTCTTCATTAATTGCGCATGGCTACAGCCCGGAAAATCTGTCCTGCCAATCCCGTAATTGAACAGCGTATCACCACTGAACACTACCCCATGGCCATAGAGACTGATACCACCCAGACTATGCCCAGGAGTATGCAGTACTCGAAAATGTAAATCATCGATGTCAATGTTATCGCCATCTTTCAGCAGTCTATCCGGTTTTGGTAGTTGACTGAATGACCCGCCGGCCATGGCTGCCATGAGGCGCGACATTGCACCTAAAGCCACATTTGCCTCCGCTTCGTGAATGGCAAATTCAGCTCCCGTAGCTTCCTTAACAGTTCGCAAGGCAGCGATATGGTCAGGATGGGTATGGGTCACCACAATCAGGGGGATAGTCAACTTTAAGTCGTTCACAGTCCCGAGGATAGTCTTGGCTTCAGCACCAGGGTCTACAATCATCCCGCGTTTGGTCTTCTCTGAACCTACAACAAGGCAATTGCTAGCAAAAGGACCAACAACTAGCATCTCTAATATCATACTTCTCTCCATTCAACAATTCATCTCCGCATAATTTGACTGATGATAGCACAAACACAGGTAGCACGTGAAAAGAAAGGCAAGCGCTACGGCAAAGCAATATGTATCCAGATAACTGCTATGGTTAATACATTAAGCAAGGACAGGTAGTTATGCAATATCCTTGCCAAGTAAGCTCCCGAGGTTTCAAGTTGACCTGATTTCTTCCCGCATGAACTTGACGTAGGAGATTGCGAAACACAGGGCAGCCAACGCTATTAGGCTGGTAATCTGAGGCCAGATGAGCGATAAACTTTGACTGAGGGGCAATGGAGTAGGAACCATCCCTGAGATGATGCTCTCTTGCAAAAGCATCACACTTAGAGTCCCTAATTCAGGCGTCATCAACGCCGCAAAGGCTTCCGCATACAAAGTGTTCGGTGAAATCCGGCTGATCATGCGGTAAACCTCCTCAAACCGCACTACCTGCTCTGCAGTAGAGTCCTGGTCTATAGGAACCACAGCACCAGCAATTAGACGAGCAATCATGGACATAAAGAGCAACAGGAATATCCATATAGCAATCGAGGCCAATGCTGAAGTGGCAGTCCGGCTGAAGAATACCGAGAAAAGAACCGCTAACGACATCCAGAAGGCACCATAGACAATACTCAAGACGACAAGGCCAAAAATCCTCAGAATCTCCTCGGCATTTGGTGGCACACCTATCATACGCAACCCCATGCCAGCAACCAATGCTACTATACTCGCCACAAGCACTGATAGCGTAGTCAAGCCTGCCAGAAATTTCCCATTGATTACCGAGTCTCTATATACCGGCTGCGCCAGGAGTCTGCTGAGAGTACCACTGGCTCGCTCTCCACTCACAGCATCAAACCCCAGAGCAATCCCAACCACAGGAATGAATAGCGAAAGGAAAAGTGGAAGCGAGAACGGTAGGGCTTCGCCAGAAACAATGAACAATCTCAAGAATATAAACTGGGCGCTTTCAGTGATGCCGCTTCGAATATTTTGTGCTGCAACATATGTGGTAGCGATTGCGGCCAGATAGACCAGCAAAAACAATATTATGAAGCGCTTGCTATTGAAATGGTCAGCCAGTTCCTTCCGAAAAATCGCAGCCAAGCCAGTCATTACTCAGCCCCGCGAAAGTATTTCATATATATTTCCTCAAGCCCGTATTCCTGGATCTTCATCTGAACCAGCAAACAGTCATTATCGACAACTGTCCTGGCCAATTGAGGCCGCAGGTCTTCATCACAGCTTATCATTAGTAAATCACCAGCGGATTCCACACCTCTTACGCCTTTTATATCCCTTATTGCGCTAACAAGCCTGGTCGAAGGTTCTGCCACTTGTAGCTGTATCTGGTATTTTCCCCCATCGAGAGCTTCCCTACCCAAATGGTCAACAGTACCATCAGCAACCAGACGTCCCTTCGATAATATACCTACACGAGTGCAGATTTTCTGAACCTGGTGCAATTGATGTGATGACAAAATGATAGTAACT
>VGOF01000219.1 GCA_016875975.1 Chloroflexota bacterium
AGATGCCTGTGGTCAAGCAAATTAGGGAAAGACTGCAGAAAGAGAAGCCGTTCAGGGGCGTTCGCATCTCTGCCTGTCTCCACGTCACCACGGAGACGGCCAACCTGGCGCTGGCTCTGAAAGAGGGTGGGGCTGACCTGGTGCTGTGCGCCTCAAACCCGCTGAGCACTCAAGATGACGTTGCTGCCGCTCTGGTGGGATTCGGCCTGCCCACCTTTGCCATTAAGGGCGAAGATAACAAGACCTACTACCAGCACATCATGGCTGCCCTGGCGCATAAGCCAAATCTGACCGTGGACGATGGCGCTGATTTGGTGAGCACTGCGCATAGGGAGAAAAAGGAACTGTTGGGCGACATCTTCGGAGGCACCGAGGAAACTACCACCGGCGTTATCAGGCTGAGGAACATGGCCAAGGAAGGCAAGCTGAAGTATCCCATCATCGCCGTGAACGATGCCAAGACCAAGCATTTCTTCGATAATCGCTACGGCACCGGACAGAGCACCATAGATGGCATCACCAGGGCCACCAATGTCCTTTGGGCTGGCAAGCGGGTGGTGGTCTGCGGCTATGGCTGGTGTGGCAGGGGCATCGCCATGCGTGTCCGGGGGCTGGGAGCACAGGTAATCGTGACCGAGGTTGACCCGATCTCCGCACTGGAAGCAGCTATGGAAGGCTACCAGGTCATGCCTTTGCTGGAAGCTGCCAGGGTAGGGGATATTTTCATCACCGCCACCGGCGACGTCAATGTCATCGATAAGGCGCACTTCGCTGTTATGAAGGATGGCGCTATTCTAGCCAACAGCGGCCATTTCAACGTGGAGATAAATATACCGGCACTTGGGGGTTTGGCCAAATCCAAGAGACAAGTGCGTTCCTTTGTTGATGAGTACATGCTGAAGGACGGACGGCGGGTTTATCTTCTGGGTGAGGGCAGGCTGATAAACCTGGCTGCGGCTGAGGGACATCCCGCCAGCGTGATGGACATGAGCTTTGCCAACCAGGCGCTGTGCCTGGAACACCTGGTCAAGAACAGGGGCAAGCTCAAGCCCAGTGTCTATCCTGTCCCCGAGGAAATAGATGAGGAAGTAGGACGACTCAAGCTCAAAGCTATGAATATAACCATAGATTCCCTGACTGCGGAGCAGAAAAAGTATCTGGAAAGCTGGGAAGAGGGGACATAGAATATAGAACGCAGAATATGCACGCGGAGGCTCGAAATGGGGGAAAAGGGAAGAGTTAGGAGTAAGCATATCGGCCTGGACAGCAAGGATAAAATCATCGGGCGTTTTGCTCAGCATGTGTCATCGGGCAAGGTTGAGACTTTCCAGATGTTTGGCCTGGACTTTGTCTTTGGCCGGCGGGAAGGGCCATATGTCTGGGATGCCACCAGTGAAAAGCGGCTGATTAACTGCCACTGCAACGGGGGCGTGTTCAACCTGGGGCATCGCAATCCCCGGGTCATCGCTGCCCTCATGGAGAGCCTAAAAGAGCTGGACATCGGCAACCACCATCTTATCAGCGAGCAGCGGTCTATACTGGCGGAAAAGCTGGCTGGGCTAAGCCCCGGCGGCGAGCTGACCTATACCGTTTTCGGCGTCAGCGGTGGTGAAGCTATCGACCTGGCTATCAAGCTGGCCCGTGGCTACACCAAGAGACTTAAAGTAGTTTCGGCTATTGGTGGCTATCATGGCCATACCGGCCTGGCGCTGGCGGCGGGCGATGAGCAGTACCGCAAACCCTTCGGCCAGTTGCCTGGATTTGTGCAGGTGCCTTTCGGCGACCTGGCTGCACTGAAGCAGGCTATAGACCAGGACACCGCAGCCGTCGTCTTCGAGACCATACCCGCCACCTCTGGCATGCCTCTCCCGCCACAGGATTTCTATGCGCAGGCTAAGAAGCTGTGCCAGGAGAAAGGCGCGCTGCTGATTATCGACGAGGTGCAGACCGGGCTGGGACGCACCGGCAAGCTGTGGGGCATAGAGCACTTTGACACCGTGCCTGATATCATGGTCATCGGCAAGGGATTGTCCGGCGGCATCTATCCCATGAGCGCCACCTGTTTCAGGAAGGAGCTGGAATCATTCTTCCATGAAAACCCCTTTATCCACGTGTCCACCTTTGGCGGTGCCGAGGTGGGCTGTCCGGTATCCCTGGCGGTGCTGGAGGAATCATCGCAGCCTGAGTTCCTGGAGCATGTGAACCAGTTGGCCCAGGTGTTTGCTGATGGCTTCAAAGAGCTGAAGAAGAAACACCCGACTATCCTGGTGGGGCTGCGGCAGTTAGGGCTGATGATGGGCATTGAGATGGTCAATGAGCAGTGCGGGCCGATTATGACCAAGACCTGCTATGACCGAGGCGTTCTCTCCATCTATGCCAACAACGATAAGCGCGTTAGCCAGTTGCTGCCTCCGCTGAATATAGACAAAGAGCTGGCTTATGAGATAATTGAGCGCATAGACGGCGCTCTGGATGATACCAAGCGTTTTCTTAGTCTGTGATTTGTGAGGCGTGAGAGCATGAAGGTAGATATAGATTTACTCAAGAAATTTGAAAACGGGCTGGAGCCGAGCCGACCTGAAGCCAGCAAGATACCGGCCAGGGTGTTGGGATATGGGGAAATCAGCACCGTTTTTGCCATAGAAGGGCAGGATAAGCTGGCCTGCAAGCGAATGCCTATCTTCCAGTGCCAGGAAGAGCTAGACCAGTACCAGGTCATCTATGACGAGTACAATCGGCTGTTGAAAGGCGAGGTGGGCATTGAGGTGCCGCCGTATGATTGTGCTGCCTTTGACACCAACAGGGGATACATCGTCTGCTTCGACGTTCAGGAGAGGCAATCTTCAGAATCATTTGGAAACAGGGCTATCCACATTCTCAGCGAAGATGACATCACAGTCCTGGTTCGCTTAATTTTGAAGAACCTCCTGAAAATCTGGGAGTTCAACCGCAAGAACAAATCGCTGCAACTGGGCATAGATGGGCAGATATCCAACTGGGTGATACGCGGCTTCAAGCCGGATAAGCCACAGGTAGGCCCGACGGCTCAGCTTTTCTACATCGACACCAGCACGCCGTT
>VGOF01000220.1 GCA_016875975.1 Chloroflexota bacterium
CTAATAGACCGGTGTTTCATGAAACGACTATAGCCGTTTCCGTAGTAACTTGCTACATAAACCTGCTTCACTCGGACCTCTTGGCATCACCTCCCTCAGAGTCCAATATGTTTCTGAACTTTTTCATTGGGGCGCTGTTCCAAGTTAGGGGATTCTACATATTTCCAGGCTGTTTTGCTTCGTTTGCCTCTTCCATCTCCAGTATACGGTCAATGCGGAATGTCCTTTCCTCGTTGCGTTTCAGGCAGAAGGCGCGGACACCCAGGTACTTTTTGTTGTTGTATTCCATCTCGCCCACCGTCAACGGCTTGATGGTTCTCCTTGTCTTTTCATCACTGGGCTTGAGATATACTATCCGCAGCGCTGTCTTGTTCTTGATGGCGTTCTGGATTATCTTTATTTTGTCGATGGTTGAGCAGGCTTGCTCGGCCTTCTTGTACTGGTACTTGGTCAGAAAGTCCATCACCTTGTAGTCTGTCAGGATGTGGTTCTTTGCGATGGGCTTCTTGAGGATGATACCACCCAGCGTGGTGCAGCGGCTCAATGCCACATAGGTCTGACCATGGGCAAAGGTGCCCCTGCCGATATCGATGATTACCTTGTCGAAGGTCTTGCCCTGGCTCTTGTGTATGGTTACTGCCCAGGCAAGCATGAGCGGGTACTGTCTGAACGTGCCCACGACTTCTGACTGCAACTGTCCTTTCTCTACGGAGAACTTGTAGATTTCCCAGACAAAGGGGGTGATTTCCACCTCCTCACCATCGGCCAGCTCGGCAATGATAATATCGTCCTCATGTTTCTTCTGGACGACGCGGGTGATTTTGCCGATGCTGCCGTTGACCCAGCGCCCTTCAGCATCATTGTTGAGCATCATAATTTGTGCTCCGGCCTTGACCTGGAGGTCGGTAGCCGTGGGCAGGTATTCTGCGCCAAAATCACCATCGATGCTCCCGGTGAAGGTATAAGGTTTGCTCTTAAGTTTGGCGAGCTGCCTGGTGTTGACCTGCTCGGCAAGCTGATTCGTGGTGGTCAGGTGAACGTAGAAATCGCTCAGAGAAGGCTCAAACTCCGGCATGTATCTCTGGTTGAGGAATGCCAACCCTTCATCAGTAATCGACCTGTTTCGGATGCCATTGAGAAGATTGATGAATCCTTCATCGTGCTGGCGGTAGATTTTCTCGAGTTCTACGAATTCCATCACAAAGGAATCGAATGCCTTTGCGCCGTAGAAATAGGGTGTCTGGTAAAACGAATTGAAGACCGCCTTTTCACTGCCGGCAACAACGGGAGGCAACTGGTAGAGGTCGCCGACAAAAATCATCTGGATGCCACCAAAGGGCTTGCCGGCGCTTGGCCCATTCAAGCGCAGGAACTTGTCCACGCAGTCGAGCAGGTCAGCCCGAACCATGGAGATTTCGTCTATGACGATAGCATCCAGATTCTGGTAGATACTGTCCTCATCGTCATGGGAGCGGAGTGCCCTAACCAGTTTAAGGGTGATACTGGGCTTGAACCTGAAAAAGGAGTGGATGGTCTGCCCCTTGACGTTAAGGGCAGCCACGCCCGTAGGCGCCAGTACCACTATTTGCTTGCGGGTATTCTGATGAAAGTAGCTGAGCAGCGTTGACTTGCCCGTGCCTGCCCGACCGGTGACGAAAATACTTCCATCAGTATTTTCCATGATGTCCAGAGCACGCTGAAACTGCTGGTTGAGTTCTATTTGCGGCTCGCTCTGTTCTGGTGCTGGCATGTCTACTCAGGCTGTTGGCGTCATTGGTGTTTGCTTATTTGCTCAGCAGTTTTTGTTCCAGGAGGTTCATCAGTATCAGCGTCCAGGCGGGGACGTAGGTTATCCAGATTTCGTTTTCCAGCCAGGGTACGTTGCTTTGCATGCCAGGGTAGAAGAAGACGAAAGCCACACCCATATCAGAGAAGAACATGAGGAAGCCAGCTATGGCGAACCTGACAGCCACCTTCCTGGTGTAGTATCCGCGGTGTACCGTGCACAGGGCGTTCCAGGCCATACCGCCCACCACCAGCCCGAAGACGACAGCGAAGATGAGAAACGGCCCGCTGATATGGGGCACCAGGATGGCCATCACTGGCACCAAAACGACCAGTACCGGTAGCAGGGCTAGAATATCCTTGATGCCAAAGCTGAATTTTCGGGTGAGCAGCCAGATAAGGGTGGAGTAGGCACCCAGGAAGCCTATCATGCCTCCGATTTTGACGAAGAGGTCGTCCTTGGAGATGCCGGGCAATGTCCCCAGAAATACCAGGAAGAAATCGCCGATGAAGACGAAGATGAAAGCCAGCCCAATAACCCTATGCATTTTGGTCAGCTTTGGCACTAGAAGCGAGGCTACAAATATCGAGGCCATGATGGCGAACTTGGCGATGCCTTCTCCCCTGTAGTTGGCCACCAGCACGTGTGACAGCACCAGGATGCCGGCCAACTCCACCATGACCATGGCAAAAATGAGCTTCTGTGTTAGATTCATACTAGCCTCCTATTCTTAGTCCCCAGTTATCCATCCATAAGTAATGGTCGGAATGCTATGCAAAGACCAGGTGCTGTGTGGATACTTATTTGTGGCATGGCCATAGTGCTAGCCGGCCAACAGGATGTCTTTTATTGTGCTGGCAAAGGCGGCGCTTTCGGGGTCGTCGGTGACCAGCTCTATTTGAGCCGGCGACTTGATGCCAAGGCCCAGTTCTACGGCTCGGGCTATCTGGTCTTGTTCGAATATGCGGCCACGATTGACCTCGTTGGTGGTGCCCGATGAGCGCAGAATGGCGACCCCTACGGCATCTATGGCCACGCGGTCGTTGCCAGCAAGGATAACATTGGCCTGTACTCTGGTGCCTTTATCCGGGCCGCCTTTGACGAAGGCATCCACACCATCGAGGACAATAAGGTCTGGAGAATAGGCGGTGTTAATTTCAGCTATCATCTGGCGGATGTTCAGCGAAGTATGCAACTGGGTCATGTAGGGGTGTCCCTTGCCGGCCACCATGCCCACTGCGTTCTTCAGGGACAGCGTGAAGTGGCCTCCGTAGGCGTGTGTCTTCAGG
>VGOF01000221.1 GCA_016875975.1 Chloroflexota bacterium
TGGCCTGTGGGGCAGGTCTATGGTGGCGGGGTAAGATTAAAGTCGTTGGGGACTTCAATCTCCAGGTAGAGCATGGCCAGGCACATGGATTTGCCGGTTTCGTCCCATCTCAACGTCCTGGTAGCGCCACCACCCAGGGCGCTGTGCATGACTACCTGTAAGGCGTTGATGTTGGGCATCTCATAGACCTCCACTTCTCCCTTGACCAAGTCCCTATAAAGCTCCTTGACCTTCTGCGGGGTTACCTGCTGGCGCAGTATCTCGAAGTTCTGTTTGCTGAAGGCGAGGATGCCCACGTTGGAGATATCGCCTTTATCCCCGCTACGGGTATAGGCCAGGTCTTTGAGCAGCACTTTGGGCATGGCTAGCTCACCCCCTTGACCACAAAGTTTATGGGCACCTCATCCCTGGGTATCAGCGTGGGCCAGAGGGCAATCACGGGCCGGGGTGCCCGCGGCGCCGAGAAGCCCACGCCTACCGGCGTGCCGGTCATCATGCCAAAGGAAGCCACTATGCGCTGTGCCTCAACCGCAGTCTTCGCTTTGGCTGCTATCCTGAGACCTACCTCAGTTACAGAATCCTCGCCTGGCATGGGGACAACAGACTCCAGCAGCGAGTTTATGCCCACGTAATCAACTCTCATCTGCAGCTTATCAGGGTTCATGCCCATCTGTTTTAGTCTTTCCCTGCCTACTTCCTCCATCCTCTTTGCTTTGGCCAGCGCCCGGGGGGCGCCGATGATGGTCAGATTCTCGGCAATATAGCCGTCTGAGTAGCCAATCTGTACCTTGAGCGTGTCAGGACGGGGCTTGCCAGACATGTTGCTAATACGCACCCGGTCATTGCCTAAGTCTTCCAGCTTCAATGTGGTGAGGTCGGCTATACCGTCGGGCATGAGGTAATTCTGCGGGTCGTGCACCTCGTACACCAGTTGCTCTTTGATGGTCCACTCGTTTACCATGCCGCCAGTGCCTGGCGCCTTGGTGATGATGGCGGTGCTGTCTTCGTAGAACTCGGCGATGGGGTAGCCCAATGCCCAGGGCATTGGCATCCTTTCCCATAGCACAGAGTTCTGGCCGCAGCACCAGCTAGCGCACTCGATGACGTGTCCCACGGTGACCGCAGCGCCGATGAGGTTCCAGTAAGGCTCCTGGTACTTCCAGCCGAACTGGTGCATGATGGGAGCCACAAATAGGGCATTGTCTGAGACCCTGCCGGTGATGACCACGTGTGCCCCTTCGCCCAGAGCGCCGATGATGCCGTCGGCGCCGATGTAGGCATGAGCCGAGACGATGCGTTCCCTGATGCTATCTATATCGTCTTCGCCGGTGTCCAGGTTCCTGAACTTCCAGCCCTTGTTTTTGCAACCATCCAGCTTGTCCAGGATGTCGTCGCCGCTGACGATGCCTATCTTGAGGTCGTTGAGGTTGTTTTCCCTGGCGATGTTGAGCACCTGGTTGGCTGCCTCCTCGCAGTTGACTCCGCCGCCGTTGGTGATTATCTTGATGCCTTTCCTGTGTGCTGGGGCAAGGAGCATCTTCATGCCGTCGATGATGTGCTGCCAGGCATAGCCGCGCCTGGGGTCTCTGTTCTTTGTTATCTGGAGCACGGCTATGGTCAGCTCGGCCAACTGGTCGAAGCCCAGGTAGTCGATATTCCCCTTCTCGATAAGCTCCAGTGCTGGCTGGGGGTCGGAGGGTGCCCAGCCAGAGCCGGCGCCTAGTCTAAGTTTACGCACCATAGAGTCTCCTTAACTCCTCACAGTCTCTCCCGGTCGGCGGTCCTTTGTCGCTGGTCGCTCGGGACTCGTCGCTCGCTGGTCGCTTCTCACTTCAGTTCAAATACCCGTTGTGCGTTCTGGTACAGGAACAGCTTCCTGGTCTCCTCGTCAAGTTCCAGCATGTTCAAATCCTTGAGGCATTTCGCCGGCGTTATCATAGGGTAGTTGGTGCCGAACATCACCTTTTTCTTGCCGTTGGTCTTCATGTAGTCCACCAGCTCTTTGGGGAAGCGTTTGGCGGTGTAGGCAGAGGTGTCAATGTACACGTTCAGGTGCTTGGTGGCCACGGCAATCATCTCCACCGTCCAGGGGTAGCCGATATGCCCGCCCACGATTTTCAGCTCGGGGAACTCCAGTGCCACCTCGTCAATGTAGGGTATGGGGCGTCCTGGTTCTGAGGGGCAGAGGGGGCCGGTGTGTCCCACCTGGAGGCAGACAGGGATGCCTAGCTCGATGCACTCAGCATAGAGGGGATAGTAGCGCCTGTCGGTGGGGGGGAGATTCCATAGCCACTGGACTATTCTCAAGCCTTTGAAGCCGAGTTGGCGCACACAGCGCCTTAGCTCTCTCACGCCCTCCATTGGTTTGTATAAGTCAGCCGATGCGATTCCGACGAAGCGTTTTGGGTATTTCTTGACATGGGCGGCAACCTCGTCGTTGGAAATCAGCGGTCCCTGCGGACCCCACCAGGCGCAGATTAAGCCCAGAGAGACATGCGCCTCGTCCATGGCAGCGATGGTCAACTCGATGGGAAGCTCTGAGGTGAGTTTCTCCTGGCCTGTCCACCGTTTCAGGGAATCGAACATGGGGTGGTTGATGAACTTCAGGTTCGGGTGCTGCATCCAGACATCGATGATTTCTGGTTCTCTTGTCATGATATCCTCCAACTAGCGGCTGACTTTTCTCTTCTTCCCCAGGTAGGCAACCGCTGCCACTGCGGCGAATACCAGGCCCAGGAGTATCAGGACGAATTTGAGCGAAGCGCACACCTGGGCGACCTGGGGGTAGGGGTCAGCCACGGTGCCGAACAGCAGCACCGTGAGTGCCACGTTCTCCACGGCATCGAGAAGGGCAGCAACCCAGAGGCCCCAGGCCAGCAGCAGGCCAGTAGTTCGCCACTGCCTGGAGGCCAGTATGCCAGCTCCCCACACGCAGGCGAGCGCAATGAGTGTAGAGTACACCGGCATGTACAGGAAATCGAAGCCAAGGCTGAAGCCTGCCCTTGCCTTGTCCTGCGCGTCCCAGGCGTTGATAATCTCCGAAGCCGTACTGGTGGTGCCGGCCAGCTCGAAGT
>VGOF01000222.1 GCA_016875975.1 Chloroflexota bacterium
AGTAGGTGCCCATGCCGGTCTCGATACCCACGGTGCCTTTGCCTGCCTTCAGATGAGGCATGATAAGCCCCTGGAGCAATGACATCTGGTCCTGGCCTCCCATTGGGCCATACCCCAGGACATGTTCTTCGTCCAGCCAGGAATCGTCAGCTACGCGGGCGGCATCGATAACAAAGGTTATGGCAGTGGGCAGACCATCGGGTGGTATCACCACGTAGGAGCGCCAGGGGCAAAAAGCGTCCACCGTCCATGACAGCGTGCGCAGCCGTGAGCCCAGGTAAACAGCAACGTTTTCCCGCGCCATCTCTTTCTGGATGGCTTTGATGCGGGCGGGGAAATCGATGAAGTAAGGGTCAGCCTTGGTGGTGACTTTGGTAGCCATCTCTGGTTGCCTCCTCTGTTTTAGAAATCGGCGGGGATGGTGGACATAACCTGGTTCAGCCTATCCATAATCGGGGATAAGCGCAGCGCTTTGACCAGGTTGCCTTTGAGCGTCATCTTGCCTGACATCAGCGCCGCACGAGCCTTGACTTCTGCCCGGGAGATTTTGGCGAACAGGTCGTAGTCTGCTGTGACGCTGAACTCTGCTTTCGGCGGTGCTCCCTCGGCAACGCTGACCTGGTCAACGACGCCGTTGGTAATCTTGTAGAACACTGAACGCGTCTTGCCATCAGGGCAGTTGTTATACACAGTCAGCAGCGATGAGGTGACGCGTTTCATCTGTTCTGGTGTTAGCTCCTTTTTGAAACGCTTTGTGCATTCTGCTGCCCATTCGTTGCTCAGATACTTAAATTTCTTTTCGGCCATCCTTTCCCTCCATTCATTGAAATAGCGCCTTCATTTGGCGAGGTCATTGCCGCAAGGACTTTGAAGGTATTCCGCAGCCATGCTAACACAAACCGCTCTATGCAGCAATGGGACGATACGGCGAGCATAGATTATAGAGGTAGCCATTCCAGATGCTTTAATGGTGGGTTTCATCCATCCTACGGTTTACTTGCGCCAGGCTCGGCCTGAGCCAATGCTCCAACTACCCGTTTCCGGACAGTTTTGGGGCATTAAATATGCAATTCGATGATATCGCCGTCTTTGAGGACATGCTCCGGGCCAACGCGCTGGCCATCGAACTTGCCTGAGCCCCAGACTACAGCATATTTCAGCTTTGCCTTGAAGTCCTTATGTACATCTTCGGCAGCGTTCTTGATGGTGCTACCTCTCTTGAGGATTATGGGGTCGTTCATGTCCGGTTTCGTCCCCGGTGTCTTGGTATAAACTCGCATTATCTCCAGGGCATCGAAGATTTTCTTCTTCAGTTCCTCCAGGCCGATACCAAAGGCGGCAGAAACAGATACCAGGGGGAACCGTGTATCATACCTTGAGCTGAGCTGTTGCTGATTGGTGCCAGAATCGTCCGCATCGCTCTTGTTGGCGATAACCATCATCTTACGCTGGCGACGGCCAATGGTGGATTCGTCCGATACATCGGTTTCCGGTATTATGCCCATGCTCTCCAGCTCTTGAAGGACGGCCTCTACCTGCTGCACTGGCTCGTAACCCATATCGACGGTGATGGCTACGAGGTCCGCATTGCGGGCGATGTTGTTTATCCAGACGCGCGATTCTTTCCCCGTGACCGGCGGCATGTCTATCATCTGAATCTGGATATTCTGGAACTTTATCATGCCTACTGTTGGTCTCTGTGTAGTGAAGGGATAATCGCCTATTTCCGGCGTGGCTTCGGTGAGTGAGGCCAATAGCTGGGACTTGCCGGTGTTAGGCAAGCCAACCAGTGCCACCTGTCCAGCGCCTTCCTTCCTGATGTGGAAGCTGGTACGGCTGGTGGCGTATCTTCTCTCAGCCTCTTCGGTGAACTTGGCAATTTTCCTGCGTAGCTCGGCGTGGAGCTTGTCAGTGCCCTTGTGCTTGGGCATGATGGCCAGCATGGTCTCTAACGCTTCGATTTTCTCCTCAGGCGTCTTGGCCATGCGGAGGCGTTTTTCAGCTTCAAAGTATTGAGGTGGCAAATTGGCTGGCATGGCTTTCTGGCAAATTCAATTTTAGCATACTACACAGCTATGTGGTGAACTGCTATACTCAGTGAACAAAAATGAGTTCCAATCTGGAAACAGCGCTGTGCAGTTTTTTGAAGGCTGAAGACGCCCGGAAGCTGGCATTGCTTCTGGAAGAGGCGTTAAGGAAAGGAAGAATTTCCTATGAAGAGGCTACAGGGTTGGTGGGCGGCGATGCTGAAGATATCCTGATTCTGGCATACGGCTGGCGGTTGTTGTTGCCATCAAGGATGGCTCATGCTGGCGACTGGGAAGACCGAATGTTGTTGCCCAGGGCAGACGAAATCTACCGAATGCCTAACGTGACAAGACACCTGGTGGATAATGCCATCCAGACTGGACACTGGGAACCGGAGAAGGCTATCCGCGAAGTATTTCAGGAGATAAGAGAACCAGAGACGGAGAAACTGCTGTCGCTGGTGGAAAGAATGGCTTCGGAGTTGAGGGGAAGACGCATCTATGGTGTTGACATAAAGCGGCTATGTGCTGAGATTGGCCTCAAGGACAGAATTGACCCCATAGTATCTGAGCTTAAGGGCTGTGGCATCGTGAGTCACAAGATGGCATCTTTTACGGATGCTGCCAGGGAGGGTTCGCCGATTTATGAGTTCAATCCTTCGCTGCTTGTGGGAGAATGAGAGTGAAAGTTGCAGGTTGCAAGATGCGAGATGTAAAGAGAATGAGACAGTCATTGCTAATTTGTGTGGTGGCTGTGCTGGTGGCCTCAGGGTGCGGGCAGCCGGCGGGTAAAGCTGGCTCTGCGCAGCTTCCAGATGAGCTGCAGGTGGAGCATAGATTTGTCGAAGCTGGTGGAGTCAAATGGCACTATGTGGAGGCGGGTAAAGGCGAGCCGGTGGTCTTCCTTCACGGCTTGCCGGAAAGCTGGTTTTCCTGGCACTACCAGATTGAAGAAGTCAGCAAGAAGTACCGGGTGATAGCTGTTGACCTGAAGGGTTATGGCCAGTCTGATA
>VGOF01000223.1 GCA_016875975.1 Chloroflexota bacterium
ATGGAAGTGGGACTCAAAGGGATGATGGGCAAAGGCAACCGGTCGCAGGCAGTGAAGGACGCCATGAAGAAGTACAAGGCGGTGTATTTTGCTGCTATCGGCGGGGCCGGCGCCCTGGCATCGAAGAGAATCAAAAAAGCCGAAGTGGTGGCTTATGAAGAGCTAGGTGCTGAAGCCTTGCGGCGCATAGAGGTAGAAGATTTCCCGGCGCAGGTTATCAACGACATCTACGGCGGCGACCTCTACGAACAAGGCAAAGCCAAATACCAGATTAAGTAGGGTGGGTGCAACCCACCACTATTCAAACCAGTAAGGTGGGTGTAGCGCAGCGAACACCTTAGCTGCCCTTCAAACCCAGCGATATCACCCTGAACAGCCCGGCGACGCTCTTGGCATCGCATATCTCGCCCGAAGCTATCATATCCGGTATCCTAGACAGCGGTACACGCTCCACCTTTATATCCTCCGTATCCTCCGCCTCCAGCCGACTTGGAATGAGATAGCTAGCCATATACAGGTGCAGGTACTCACTGCAATAGCCAGGCGTGGAATAGAAGCCACCCAGCTTATCTATCTTGTTGGGCAAATAGCCGATTTCCTCCTGCAGCTCTCGTCGGACAGCAGCAATAGGCTGCTCCCCATCGTCGATGCTTCCAGCCGGAATCTCCAGCAGATGCTTACCCACCGCCTTGCGGTATTGCCTCACCATTATCACGTTATCCTTTTGGTCCAGCACTACCACCGCCACACAATCCTTGTGCTCTACAATCTCACGAGTAGTCGTCTTCCCATCGGGCTTCAGCACCGTATCCACCCGCAGTTTCAACGCACGCCCCTCATAGACAACCTTACTGGATATCGTCTTCTCCATCTATATCATCACCTCGTTTTATCCTGTAATTCCCAGCCCCCTGTCATTGTCAGCCCCATCTCGCCACAAGCCCTTCCCCTTCCATCATTCTGAGCGCAGCGAAAACCATTCTCCTTCCGTCATTCGTCTCTCCCCGTCATTCTGAGCGCAGCGAAGAATCCCACCGCCCTCTCTCCCCCTACACCACTCTCCTCTCGAAGCTATAAATTAGCGCCACCTCTTCGCAGTCCGGAAACTTGGGACACCTGAAGCACTCTGACCATACCTTGCGCGGCAGCTCCATCTTGTCCACCTTGTGAAAGCCCTGCTTCTCAAAAAAGGCGGGCTTATAGGTCAGGCAAAAGACTGTGGGTATCCCCAGCGCCTTAGCCTCATCCAGGCACGCCTTCACCAGCATAGCGCCCAGTCCCTTATCCTGCTGCTCCTCGCTCACCGCCAGGGACTTTATCTCAGCTATATCCGCCCAACTGATATGCAGAGCCACGCAGGCGATGACCTCATTCTTGCTGTTCCTGACCACAAAGTAATCGCGCAGATTCTCATAAATCTCGCTCAGCGCCCTGGGCAACATCTCATCCTTGCTGGCAAAATAGTTCACCAGCTCGTGCATCTGTTCCACGTCATTTATCTTGGCTTTTTCCACTTTCATATCCTGCGCCTCAATCTTGATTCCAGAGAGCTATAAAAGTAATTCTTCGGCTGTATCCTCAAGAAGCGGGTCACGTGCAGGCTAAGACTCACCGTGACCTCTTCTCCGCTGGAAAGTTGAGTTTCCACCTGCCCGTCGAGGCTGAGCATAGCCTCGTGGCTGGTAGCCACCTTCAGCTTAACCACCGTTTCCGCAGGCAGCACCAGAGCCTCATTCAGCGTCAGGTGAGAACAAACCGGATTCAGCAGCATGTCCCTGGCCTGCGGATGCAGTATCGGCCCCCCTGCCGCCAGCGAATAGCTGGTGCTGCCGGTAGCAGTAGCCACTATTACACCATCGGCTCTATAAGTAGTAAATACCTCACCATCAATTTTCGCCTCCACGTTCACCAGCCTTGACGAACCACCCCTGCCCACCACCACATCGTTCAACACGTGAAAGCTCTTCCCCTGAGAGCCACGCTGCGCCTGGAGCATCGCCCTCTCCTCCAGCCAACCCTCGCCCTCCAGCAGCCGCGGCAGCTTCTTCAGGGCTTCGTCTGCCTTAAGCTCGGTCATAAACCCCAGGTTACCGAAGTTAATACCCACGATAGGCACCTGCTCCGGCACAATTGCCCTGGCAGCGCGCAGGATAGTACCATCGCCGCCCACGCTCAGCACCAGGTCTGAGCCGGGAACCTGGGGCCTGGACTTCTCCTCCTCCCATGCCGAGCATGACCAAAAAGAAATACGCCGTGCACTCAAGAAATCCTCAAGCTCACGGCTAAAGGCTATAGCCCTTTCGATTTTAGGATGATACAGGATGCCTATTCGCTTCACGTATACTGCTACGGTACTTACGCTATCGAGTCTATCACCGCCCTCATGTCCTGTCAAATCTTAACAGTCTCTCGTCGCTCGGCACTCGTCGCTCGCCTTCCGGCCCTACCGCAAGGTGGGTTCACAAACCCACCAACTATCTTGCAACTTGCAACTAGCCCAACCTGTCATTGCGAGACGCCGAAGGCGCCGCGGCAATCTCACAGCTCCATTGCGACCATCGACCGCCGACTAGCCACTTGCAACTAGCCCATTGCTCGTTACCAAACATAGTACGCAGCTCAAATCATCTGCTATAATTTCATCAGGGCATATGACATAAGGTTAGCCTTGTATACGATCAACTTTATTCCTTAACTTCAGAGAAAGGGAATAGAAATTGGAAACAAAGAAATTTATTTACTATCAGGAAAATGACTTGTGGATTGGCTGGTTCGAGGAGTATCCTGACTATCGCACGCAGGGCTCAACTCTGGACGAGTTAAAAGAGAACCTTAAAGACATTTACGCTGACCTTAGCGCCGGAGCGATTCCTCATGTACGCAAGTATGGGGAGCTTGTGGTGCATTGAATCAGCATACCAAAGTTTCCCAGCCTATCGCCAGACACAGAGAAATAGCTGATAGCTTAGCAAAGCACATCATTAAG
>VGOF01000224.1 GCA_016875975.1 Chloroflexota bacterium
CCACGCTCCACCAAAGGCAAAATCGCCTCAGCACTTGCTTTATGCGGCATAGCGCAAAAAGCCAGCTCAACATCACCCAGGTCCGCCTCGACGTTCAGGTCAATATCAGCCAAATGCGGAAACACCTTGGCCAGCTTCTGGCCGGCAGCGCTTCTGCCGGTAGCCGATACCAGTTTCACCTGGGGATGGCCGTGAAGAAGCCGCGCTAGTTCCACACCAGCGTACCCTGTAACGTTTATAATGCCAACTTTCACTTTAGCCATGGCTAACTCAACCCCTCGAGATGGCACGTATCATTTATCAGCAATGCCGAAGGTATGCCACCCCTAACCTCAAAATAGTTCACGGCGCAGATATCCTGAGTCACATCCCAAAAATGAGATAGCTCCAGCCCCAACAAGCTCAACACCATAACCTGACACACTACCTTGTGCGACACCAGTGAAATAGTCTGCTTATTATGCTCCGCAGTCAGCCTCTCCAGGGCAGAAACAACTCTATCTCTGACCTCGGCCAGGCTCTCACCACCGGGGAACTTGACCTGGTGAGGACTATGCAGCCATTTTTTATAAAGTTCACCATCCCTGGCCGCAGCCTCCTCCAGAGAAAGTCCCTGCCATTGGCCATAATCTATGTCTATAATTTCGGACAGCTTCTTCACTTCCAAACCAGAGGGCTGAGCCAGAGTCTGTGCCGTTTCCATCGCTCGCCGTAGCGGGCTGGAATAGACGGTATTTAGCTGCCATTCGGCTACCCTTCTAGCCGCAGCCTCAGCCTGCTTCCTCCCCACCTCATCCAGAGATATATCTGCTCGGCCCCTAAGCCGTTCCACCCTGTTCCACTCCGTCCGCCCATGTCTGATTATCAAAAGTTTGGTCAAAATCAATATACCTCTTAAGGGTTATCTGGCGCTCACGAGCGTTTGGTGGACATTCTGCCGCCCACTTCACTCCGTCCAGTGCCATCCAACAATCCCCGAAACAGCCCGGGTGCCTGCGCTTTAATAAAGCGGAAGCTGGCACCGTCAGAATCGTTAGGCAAAGAAGTGATGGAAATCCGATTCTGCTTCAGAGCCCAGGCATCTGTACCCTGCTCCAAATACCACTCGGATTTGCCGCGTGTTATCCAGTAGTAATGTCGTTTGCCATCATGCCCTGGCTCTATCTTGTCTGCGTAGTCACGCCGGGCCAGCCTGGTGACATTTAGCCCCGCTATCTTGTCCTGGACTAGATTGGGCACATTGACATTGAGCAGTAGCCTCCGAGACTGGTTCTTATCTTTGATCTCAGCAGCCAGGAGCCGAGCCAGCCGAGCAGCCACTTCAAAATCCAAGTTCTCGAAGCCGCCCACAGAGATGGCAAATGCAGGAATACCGTAGAAATAGCCCTGCAAAGCTGCACCGACCGTGCCCGAGATGAACACATCATCACCCAGGTTAGGCCCCTCATTGATGCCGGAGACTATCAGGTCGGCTCCTTCCTTCATGGCAAATCTTAGGGCCAGGATAACGCTATCAGCAGGAGTGCCCTCCACAGAATAAGCTTCCACGCCCGGTACTGGACACCGTATCCGGCTTATCCGCAGCGGATGGCGCAGCGTGACCGATGTACCCACACCGCTCTGGTCCCTGTCTGGAGCTACCACCGTCACCCTGCCTACTTCCTTCAGCTCCTCAGCGAGCGCCCACAATCCCTCGGCATATATGCCATCGTCATTGCTTACAAGTATGTTCAATTCACTATCACCCGAAAAAGCTATCTGAGTTTACCATAACAGCATATACTGAACAAAATTGTTGCCGATGGCTATTGCGCCCAAACAAACACAAATGATATAATCCCAACTTAGCAAGCAAGACTCGGAGCCTCATGTGCAGATGACACTGGTTAACTACGAGCCAAATCCGAAAACAACTGCCATAGCTACTGCCACTGCTCCAGTTCGATAGATATCACTTGTAAAGTCCCATTTGAAAACGATGGGAAGGAAAGCTACGGCCTTCTTCCTTATTTGCGTACACAAGCTAACAAAGGCAGAGAGTAACTACAAAGGAGGTATTGAGTTATGACAGCCAAGATCATCAGCGGCACTGAAGTGGCAGCCCAGATCCGCGAAGAGTTGAAAGGAAGGGTAGCGAAACTCAAGGAGAAAGGGGTGACTCCGGCACTAGCAGTGGTGTTGGTAGGTGAAGACCCAGCCTCGGTTTCCTACGTCACCGCCAAGGCCAAAGGCGCCGAGGAAATCGGGATGCACGAGGAGACCCTCCGCCTGCCAGCCGATGCTGCAGAAGAAAAGGTGCTGCAGACGGTTGACAAGCTGAACAAAGACCCCAAGTTCCATGGCATCCTGGTTCAGCTCCCTCTACCCAAGCATATCAGCACCGACAAGGTAATCAGCTTCATCTCTCCGGAAAAGGACGTGGACGGCTTTCACCCTGTGAATGTAGGCAGAGCACTAAGGGGCGAACCCTGTCCCCTTCCCTGTACCCCCCATGGCGTACAGCAGATGCTGGTAAGGAGTGGTTACGACCCTGACGGCAAGCATGTTGTCATCTGCGGCAGGAGCAACATTGTGGGCAAGCCACTGACAGCCATCTTGATGCAGAAGAAGAAGGGTGCCAACGCTACCATCACCATCTGCCATACCGGCACCAAAGACATCGGCTACTACGCCAGACAGGCCGATATCTTGGTCGCCGCTATGGGTGTCCCCAAAGCCATAACCGCTGACATGGTCAGAGATGGCGCAGTAGTCATCGATGTCGGTGTCAACCGCGTGGAAGATAAGACAAAGGAAAAGGGCTTTCGCCTGGTAGGCGATGTCGACTTCGACGCTATTAAGGAAAAGGCAGCAGCCATCACACCTGTTCCCGGCGGTGTGGGCCCTATGACCGTAACCATGCTATTGATGAACACGGTAGAAGCAGCGGAAAGAAAGGCCGGCCTGGCTAAATAATCCGAAC
>VGOF01000225.1 GCA_016875975.1 Chloroflexota bacterium
GCGTGCTCAAAATTCTCTCGTTTATTCCGTATGTCGGCGGTGTCATCAACCTCGGCGCCTCGATTTGGGTGTTGATTGGTGTGGTCATCGGCGTCAGGCAGGCGCTGGACGTGTCCACCTGGCGTGCCATAGCCATCTGCATTGTGGGCTGGCTGGTGTACTTCGTGCTTGGTCTGCTGCTGGCTTTCCTGGTAGGCTTTAAGCTTTTCTAGGAAACACTTTTCCAGGTGTCACCTGTCCAATGGCCACTCCTCCTTCCCACATTGGACACCGCACAGCAGTGCACTTTGAATTCGTACCCTAAAATGTGATAAAATTAGGCGAATGCAACCCCTAGTAGAGATACCTCTTTCCAGCACTAGATGTGGGATTTACATCTCGTGCCTGCCATGCTAAATCTAAGTATTTACACGAAACTACTGTGCCGTTTAGCGGAGTAGCGTAGCTATGTCACAGCAAATAAACAATAACAATTCGGTCAGCGACTATACCGCAGAGGATATACGCATACTTGATGGCCTGGAAGCGGTGCGGAAGCGTCCTGGAATGTACATCGGCAGCACCGACCATCACGGTCTGCATCACCTGGTCTATGAGATAGTCTACAACAGCATAGACGAGGCCATGGCCGGTTTCTGCAACTTTGTCAACGTGACCATTCACAAGGATAACTCAGTGACGGTTATCGACAATGGCCGTGGCATCCCAGTGGACATACATCCGACCACCAACACCTCGGCTCTGGAGGCGGTGATGACCCGGCTGCATGCCGGCGCCAAGTTCGGCGGTGGAACTTACAGGGTATCCAGCGGCCTGCACGGCGTAGGCGCCTCCGTGGTGAACGCCCTTTCTTCCGGGCTATGGGTTGAGGTCAAGCGCCAGGATAAAATACACCGCCAGGAGTATAAGCGCGGCATCCCCCAGGGTCCCCTTAAGGTCACCGGCAAGTGCCAGGATACCGGTACAACCGTCTCCTTCCTGGCAGATTCAGAGATATTCGGAGAGATTAACTACAACTTCGACACCGTCAGCGAGCGGCTTAAGGAGCTGGCGTTTTTGAACAAGGGCCTGGAAATAAGTTTCAAAGACGAGCGGACTGACCAGGAGGCTACATTCTACTTCGAAGGCGGCATTGCCAGCCTGGTAAGGCGGGTCAACAAGAGCCGCCATGTGCTGCACAGCCCGCCCATTTACCTGGCAGGCTCGGTGAACAGCACCATGGTTGAGGTAGCCCTGCAATACAACGACGGCTTTTCCGAATCTACGCTGAGCTTTGCCAACTGCGTCAACACCATTGATGGCGGCAGCCATCTCACCGGATTTCGCTCAGCGCTCACCCGCATCCTCAACGACTACGCCCGCAAGAACAAGCTGGTTAAAGACTCAGACCCTAATGTCGTCGGCGATGATGTGCGTGAAGGGTTGACCTCGGTAATCAGCGTCAAGCTAGCTGAGCCTCAGTTTGAAGGCCAGACCAAGGCCAAGCTGGGGAATCCGGAGACGAAGAGCCATGTGGAAGCCGTCGTCTCCGACCAGTTGTCCCTGTACCTGGAGCAGCACCCTGACGATGCCAAGTCAATCATCGAAAAGTGCATTATTGCCGCCAAGGCCAGGGAAGCAGCACGCAAAGCACGTGACCTCATCTTCAAAAAGAGCGCCTTCGATGCCGCCACGCTTCCCGGCAAGCTGGCCGGCTGCTCGGACAATGACCCAAGCATCTGCGAGCTGTATCTGGTAGAGGGCGACTCCGCCGGCGGCTCGGCCAAGCAAGGACGGGACCGCCGCTTTCAGGCCATTTTGCCGTTGCGGGGCAAGATTCTCAACGTGGAGAAGGCCCCCAAGGACAAGGTGCTATCGCACGAAGAAATCAGGGCAGTGGTGACCGCCCTTGGAAGCGGCATTGGCGACCAGTTTGATTTTGCCAGGCTCCGCTATCACAGGGTCATCATCATGACAGATGCCGACGTAGACGGCTCCCATATCCGCACACTGCTGCTCACCTTCTTCTTCCGCAATATGCAGGAGCTGATTACCAACGGCCACCTGTTTATCGCCCAGCCGCCACTGTACCGTGTCCAGCAGGGCAAGCAGATTTTCTGGGTGTATTCTGAGAAGGAGAAAGAAGCTAAGCTCAGGGAGCTGAAAGGCACCAGGATTGAAGTGCAGCGCTACAAGGGCCTGGGCGAGATGAGCCCGCAGCAACTCTGGGACACCACCATGAACCCGGCCACCCGGACGTTGCTCAAGGTAGAGCTGGAAGACACCATGGAAGCTGACCGCATCTTCCATATCCTGATGGGCAGCGAGGTGCCGCCCAGGAAATCCTTCATCCATGCCCACGCCAGGAACGTGCGCAACCTGGACGTCTAGTTCTTACGGGCTGCTGTGAGGTGGAAATCCAGCCACATTGACACCTCCAACTCGACTGTGCTAACTTTTTAGAACGTGGCAGCGTAGCTCAGCGGTAGAGCAGGGGACTCATAAGCCCTTGGTCACTGGTTCAATCCCAGTCGCTGCCACCACCCCGCTTTGTTGTCCTATAGCCTCTTTTGTCATTCTGAAGGAGCACCGATTTTATCGGGGCGACTGAAGAATCTCAGTCTTCCACCTGTCACCCTGAATGGAGTGGAGGGCCTAGATTCTTCATTTCGCTCAGAATGACTGAACAAAGGTGGAGAGCGCCACGTCCCGAGCAACGAACTTGCATCTTGCAACTTGCATGCGATGACACGGGGATGGGTATTTTCGTCTTATCTTAAAGGGTGTATAATCATGCAAGTCTAAACACGGTGATTGGAGATGCAACAGCCATTCCGTTGTCTGAGATGCGGTGCTCCGCTCATGGCTGGCCAGCCTTTCTGCGCCAACTGCGGATTGCCTGTACAGCGTGGTTGTCCACGCTGCCGTGCCTTTCTCAGTC
>VGOF01000226.1 GCA_016875975.1 Chloroflexota bacterium
TCGGCACGTTTTTGCTCTGGCACAGAGCATAGAGCGGATAATACCTCCTATCGTCGGCAAACAACCCATGCATATACGGCCGGAAGACCACCGCCTTGAAGCCCAGCGTGGTCAAAGCGCGCTCCACTTCGTCCAGGCTCTTCTTCCCTTTATGCGGATTGAATCCGGAGAAAGCGATGAACTGGTTGGGATATTTCTTTAGTATGTCGGCCACGTAATCATTTGGCAGGGCAAAACCAACGGCGTTTTCCTCGTCCATGTTGTGCACTGCTGAATAGGTGATTCCCGCCTCCTTCAATTGCTTAATGAAATTATCCATGCTCAGAGGGCCCGTCTCTGCCCTCTTCATCAGCTCTTCCTTGAAATCATCATCGCTGGCCTTATTTGCCAAATCCTGGAACTCCTCCACCGTCATCCCCAGCCAGTGCGCCCACTTAGGCCCAAACAGTTTGAGATAGCCCTCCATCCCCGGCGGGGGATTCAATATATCGCCGAAAAGCATCTCCCGGGTAGGCAACGTATTTGATGTATCTATAATCATGGGCACAAACTCCTTTCTCGTAGCCTGGTTTAGAGCATTATATCATTGCCCTACTGGCAACCAGCAATGTGTTAATATCCCGACTGCGTTGACGCCGTCCAGCCAAGCTGCTACCTTTATTATCAGAGGAGGCCGCAAATGAAAACAGTTTGGAAAGCACTACTGTTCGGATTCTTGGTGTGGGTGATACCGTTTGTAGTAGCGATAGCCATCTACCCCATCAGAACCTCAGACCGACCCCTGTTCGAATCTATTATGCCCGTGATAGTAGTTGCCTGTGTGGTTCTATTCTCGGTGTTATATTTCAGGAAACTCGAGGACAATTTCCTCAGGGAAGGCATCATCCTCGGCATCCTTTGGTTCGCTATTTGCTTGGCTATCGATCTTCTCATGTTCATGTGGGGCCCCATGAAGATGGCCTTCGTCGACTACATGAAAGACATAGGCCTTACATATCTGATGATACCCATGATAACCATTGGCTTTGGCTTTGTGCGGTAGCTGAATGCTAGCTCACCAAATCCGTTAGATTAGAGGCTTAATTCAGACACCAGTGCAAAGACAACTGATATTCTAGTTCTGAATCTCGTCAATAAGATGCCTGAAGCGGCCGACATAGAAGGCGGGCATCTCCTCCACATCAAAGAACCCGGCAGCTTCCTCATCGCTCCCGGGAGTTGGTTCCCCTTCATCCACAGCAACCAGGTACATCACCACCAGCATATCGCCATGAACCTCTTTGTCCTCTATCCGGTGTATCCCCACCAGCTTGACTATTTTGCCCGAGAGCCCGGTCTCCTCTTTTAGCTCCCTCAGGCAGGCTTCCTCCGCCGTCTCTCCGCTCTCTATGAACCCCGATGGAAAGCCCCAGGCTCCTTTCCTCGGCGCTATACCCCGTTTTATCATCAAAAATCTCTTGTCCCTTACCGGAATAGCCAGGGCAACCGGTAAGGGATTTTTGTAGTCTACGAAATTACAGCCGGGACAGAACTTCCTGTCCTTGCCTTCGATAAATCCCCATTCCAAGGATATCCCACATAGCGGACAGTGGTTAAATTCCTCTTTCATAAAAGCCCAACCCGCACTATTTTACCATCTTAGGGCCACCCAGGTGTGAAGACACGCCAGACAACCCTCCAAATGTGACTTTTATCATGGCGGCTGCTTCCCCGTAGCTTTACTATTAGCACAAGCTCTGTAATGCTCCGTGGAGAGATTGAAAACAAGGAGGTGCTACTATGTTAGATAAGTGTCCGGGAACTTCCACCATCTTGCAGCCGAAGCTGGTACTCAAGAAATGCCCGCAGTGCGGTGAAACTGTGGAGCTGGTCTCCACCGATATGAAAGCCAACTGCGACAAGTGTGGATTCACCATCTACAATGACGTCGCCTCTTGCGTCCAGTGGTGCGAGTATGCCAGGGAGTGCGTCGGCGATGAGCTTTATGAGAGGCTTAAAGCAGTTCCACCAGCAAAATCGGCAAATTGAGCCGGGAAAGGAGATAAAGAAAATGGGCGGAGCGACAACGAAGACAAAACGCAAAATCATCAAGATAGACGAGGAGAAATGCGACGGCTGCGGCCTTTGTGCCTTGTCTTGTGCAGAGGGAGCGCTGCAAATCATAGATGACAAAGCTAAGCTCGTCAGTGAGGACTACTGCGATGGACTTGGCGCCTGCATCGGCGAATGTCCCCAGGGTGCCCTCACTATCGAGGAGAGGGAAGCGCCGGAGTTCGATGAGGAGGCGGTGAAGCACTATCTCCAGGAAAAGAGGAAGGCAGAGGCCGAGCTTCCCTGTGGCTGTCCGTCATGTACAGTGACCCAGATTGAGAGACCTGAGACAGAAATTCCTGCCCCCGGAGAAACAGCCCATCATGAGTCGATGCTCAGCCACTGGCCGGTTCAACTCAGGCTAGTGCCACCAACTGCGCCCTTCCTCAAGAACGCTGACCTGCTTTTGGTGGCGGACTGCGTTCCTTTCGCCTATGCCGACTTTCATCGTGATTTCCTCAAGGACCATGCAGTGCTGGTGGCATGTCCTAAGCTGGACGACTTCGATGCTCACCTGGAAAAGCTGACCGCGGTTGTGCGGCAGGCGCAGCCACGCAGCCTCACTGTGATACGCATGGAGGTGCCCTGCTGTTTTGGTCTGGTGCACATGGTCAAGCAGGCAGTCGCCGCCAGCGGCCAGGATATCCCCATCGAAGAAGTGGTCATAAGCGCTAGAGGTGAATGCCTTTAGGAAAGAGGCAACATACAAAAGCAAACCTGTGACTTGAAGCTTGCAACCTGCAACTTGCAACTGGTAGCCTGAGCCTGCCGGCTACCAGTTGACATTCTCAGCGCCAAGCCAGATAC
>VGOF01000227.1 GCA_016875975.1 Chloroflexota bacterium
CCGGCATCGTTGATGTAGTATTCCGTCTCTACTTTGTAGCCTGCGGCGCTGAGGACGCTTGCCAGCGTGCTGCCCAGGACAGCGCCTCTGCCATGCCCCACATGCAACGGGCCCGTAGGGTTGACGCTGACGAACTCAACCTGAACTTGCCTCTCGGTGCCGAGGTCGATGTTGGCATAGGCTTCGCCGGTGTCCAAAATGACTTCTACCTGCCTAGTCAGCCACTCCGGGCTGAGGGTGAAGTTGATGAAGCCGGGAGGAGCCACCACGATTTTCCCTACCTCTGGCAGGGATGGCATTAGCTCCACCAGGCTCTCGGCGATAGCCAGCGGAGGCATCTCTGTGACTCGAGACAGCTTCAGTGGGAGGCTGGAGGCATAGTCGCCATGTGCAGTGTTTTGCGGGTGTTCTACGGTCACCTCGGGCAGTGTGCTGGAGACGAGCAGCCCTTTCTGACGCGCTTCGATTACTGCCTGCTCTAAAGCTTGTGCCAGTTTCTGTCTGAACATCATGCGCTTAACTCCATTCTCCCTGGCTTTGCCATACCCGAGCCATCTCTTTAGCTAAGGGTTGGTGCTCTGGTTTGCTTAAATCGGAATCGCTGTGGAAAAGTGTAATTGCTTCAGCCCGTGCCAGCTCCAGTAGCGGAGTATCGGATAGCCTGGCCATGCGCAGGTCAGGCAATCCGCTCTGCCGTGTGCCAAAGAACTCGCCGGGGCCACGTAGCTCTAAATCTTTTTCCGCTAATCGGAAGCCATCGTGAATAGTCTCTATTGCCCTCAGTCTCTCTATGCCTTCAGGCGAGGGGTTTTCTGACAGGAGGAGGCAATAGCTTTTCTTTTGTCCTCGTCCCACACGCCCCCGGAACTGGTGTAGCTGGGAAAGGCCAAATCTGTCGGCTGCTTCTACCAACATGACGGTGGCGTTGGGCACATCAATGCCCACTTCTACCACCGAGGTCGATACCAGTATATCCAGCTTGCCATCTCGGAAGTTCCTCATTGTCCTTTCCTTCTCATTTGCCGGCATTTTGCCATGAAGCAAACCCAACCTCAAATCAGGGAAGACGTCCCTGGAGAGGTGTTCGTATTCAGCCACTGCTGCTCTGGCCTCGACGCTTTCCGATTCCTCGATAAGTGGACAGATGACGAAGGCTTGCTCTCCTTCAGCGATGCGCTGGTGCAGGAAATCGTAGGCTTGCCCGCGCTTTTCAGGCTCAACCCACCTGGTTACTATCTTCTGCCTGCCAGGAGGCATCTCGTCGATGACTGATAGGTCTAAATCGCCGTAGAGCGTGAGTGCCATAGTGCGTGGTATGGGGGTGGCCGTCATTACCAGCATGTGGGGATTGAAGCCCTTTTGGCGCAGCGATGAACGTTGTAAGACCCCAAAGCGATGCTGTTCGTCGATTACCGCCAGGCCCAGTTTTTGGAATTCCACTCCTTTTTGAATTAATGCGTGGGTACCAACCGTGATATCTATGGCTCCTTCCTGGATCTGTTGGCGCAAGTTGTCCTTTTCTTTCTCGTTCAGACTACCAGTTAGCAGGGCAAAGGTCAAAGGCTTAGCAAAAAAGCCCTGATAGCGGCAAGTATTGCCTTGTTCCTCCGTCGTCTGGCTTATCTTAGACAGGAGCGAGCCTATGCTGCGGAAATGCTGTTCAGCCAGTATTTCAGTCGGTGCCATCAGCGCCCCCTGGTAGCCGTTGTCAAAAGCCACCATCAAGGCGGCTGTGGCCACCACAGTCTTGCCGCTGCCTACATCCCCCTGGAGCAATCGTGCCATAGGCTTGAAAAGCTTGATGTCAGACAGGATTTCCTGGAGCACGCTCTGTTGTGCGCTGGTGAGGCTAAAGGGCATAGACTGCAAGAACTTATTGACGGTCGCTTCATTCACGCTCAAGGAATTCCCAGGCTGACTTTCCTGCCAGTCACGTTTTTTGCTCAAAACGCCCAGTTGCAATAAGAATAGCTCGTCGAAGGCAAGGCGCTTTCTAGCCTCTGCCTTCTTGAGGTAGTTGTCAGGAAAATGAGCCTGGGTTATGGCTTCTGGCAACTCTAAGAGCTGGTGTCTATTCCTGGTATCCTGAGGCAGGAAATCCGGTATCTGCCATGCCCACTCATCGACCACTCTTCTCATGATGGTTCTCATCTGCCGTGGATACAACCCTTGGGTCAAGGGATAGACGGGGACCAGGCGTCCGGTATGGATCAACTCTTTATCCTCGATGATTTCCCACTCGGGATTCTCAAATTGCTTGGCGTATCTGAACTCGCTGACGCGGCCGCTGAGCACCAGTTGGGTGTTGGTGCGAAACCTTTTGGCCAGGTATGGCTGATTGAACCAGACTACTCTCATGTTGCCGGTCTCGTCGCCCACAATAATCTCTGTGCCCTGCTGATAGCCTAGCCTGGTGATGCGGGATTCCCAAACTGTAACCAGTGCTGTCTGCTCCTGGCCTATCTCTAGCTGGTCGATTGTCTTTCTCTGGCTGTAATCGATGTGACGTCTGGGGAACAGATAGAGCAAATCCCGGATTGTCTTCCCCCCCAGACGTTCCAACTTGCCTGCAATGCTGGCGGCCACACCTTTTACTGCGGTCGTTGGGGAATCTAATCCCTTCTCGCTAGGGTGAGTTGTGGTTTTGCGTGCTATAGTTGTGTGGCTTACTGTTGGAGTGTGGGGTTGTGCTGCCACCTTGGGTGGTGTGCAAGCTAGCTCCTCAGGCTGTGCTAACCAGTTGAGGATATCGGTGACCCAGGCCTTTCGTTTCCCTGTATCCCAGGTGGCATAGCTCGGCTTGTCTAGCTGAAGTTCATAAAAGCGGGCTAACAGTCGGGGCGAGCTGGCTATCTTGCTTCTGGTTTCCTCTGCCCATTTGTTGAGGTACC
>VGOF01000228.1 GCA_016875975.1 Chloroflexota bacterium
GGTATGCGGAGTAATGCCCTGGCCACTATTTTGGCTGGAGTGATAGGTGTGCTTATATTGTTTGGCATCGGTTATGGATTAGCCAAAGTGCTACGATCAAAGAATGAAGCATAGCTTTATCGACGAATACAGCGAGCTTGACAGCCTGATACATAAGCTTGATCCGCGGACAAAGCTGATTTTCGCTTTGGCTTTTGTCATTGCCGTGGTGCTAACGCCGATAACCAGTTGGCAGGTGTTCATTTCCTATTTTTGTGTTATCACCGTTTTACTTGCGCTTTCCAAATTGCCTGTATCCCATGTGCTCAAGAGGTCGCTGGTGGTTTTTCCTTTTGTGTTGATGATTGCTCTTTTCATTCCATTTTTTAAGCAGGGTGAGGTGGCTGGGAGCTACAATATCGGGCTATGGCAGGTTTCGGTGACTTATAGTGGTTTGCTAGTACTGGCAAATGTGGTTATCAAGGCCTGGTTGTGTATCCTTAGCCTGATACTGCTTTCATCGACTACGAGGCTTGTGGATTTGCTCAAAGGCTTGCAGCAATTCAAAGTACCCCAGGTTATTGTGTTAATTCTTTCTTTTATGTATCGTTACATTTTCGTGTTGGCAGACGAGGTGATGAGGATGAAACAGGCGCGGGATAGCCGAAATTTCGGGGGTCGACGACTGCATCAATTAAGAACCATCGGTAACATGATCGGTACGTTGTTCATTCGTAGCTATGAGCGAGGCGAAAGAGTCTATGCTGCTATGATAGCCAGGGGGTTTGATGGAGAAGTCCGCACACTGCACACGCTGAGTTTCAGTTGGGCTGATGCTTATTTCAGTGTAGCCTTTGCCCTGTCGCTTATTATCCCCGGTATCTTGTGGTGGTAGGTTCGGACATGGAAAAAACTGTCGAGATTGTAGACCTCTCATTTACTTATCCTGATGGTCATCGTGGCCTTGAGTATGTGACTTTGGCCATTTATTCGGGCGAGAATGTAGCCGTCATAGGCCCTAACGGCGCTGGCAAATCAACGCTCCTGCTCCATTTGAATGGTATTCTACGGAACAATGGTGCGGTAAGGATTTGTGGTCTGCCGGTGCAGGAAAAGAATTTGAGGGAAATACGGCAGAAGGTTGGGCTGGTATTTCAGGATCCGGAGGACCAGCTTTTCTCTCTCAATGTTTTCGATGACGTTGCCTTTGGGCCCATAAATATGGGTTATACTGAGGCAGAGGTAAGGCAGCGCGTGGGTCGGGCGCTAGAGTGGGTATCGATGACTGGCTACAATGAGCGTTCCTCTCACCATCTTAGCTTGGGGGAGAAGAAGCGGATCGCCATAGCCACTGTCCTCTCGCTGGATCCTGATATTCTAGCCTTAGATGAGCCGACGAGTAATCTTGACCCCAGGAGCAAGTGGGCATTGATCGAACTGTTGAAGCAACTGTCCATGACCAAGATAATTGCCACTCATGACCTTGAGCTGGTTCGTGTCTTGTGTCAGCGAACAGTGGTACTCGATGGGGGTAGAGTGGTGGCAGATGGCAAGACCACTGAGATTCTTAGGGACATTGGCTTGCTCCGGGCACATGGCCTAGCGCCTCGTAGTGACTAGATTATCTCAAGTTCTAGGCTGATATCTAGCGCTCTAACAGAGTGGGTCAGGGCTCCTACCGAGATAAGGTTGACGCCGGTTTCGGCTATGGCTCTTACTCTTTCTAGGGTTATCCCACCCGAGGCTTCGACTAATGCACGACCTCCGATTAGTTTTACGGCTTGGTGCATGTCTTCCAGGCTCATGTTATCCAGCATGATGATGTCTGCCCCAGCTTCAGCAGCTTCTGCGGCTTCCTGTAGATTTTTAACTTCGATTTCCACTGTTAGCTTGTCGGCGGCTTTCTGGCGGGCTTTGGCAATGATTTCCTTCATACTCAGGCCCTGACGGCGGAGCGCTACCAGGTGGTTGTCCTTGATTAGAAAACCGGCTCCCAAGTGCATGCGGTGGTTTTTCCCACCGCCAATCCACACTGCGTATTTTTGCAGTGTTCTCAATCCTGGCAGGGTCTTTCTGGTGTCGGTGATTCTAATTCGGAGCCCTTTGACTGCTTCCACGTAGCAAGCTGTCTCTGAAGCAATGCCACTTAAATGCTGGAGGAAATTCAAGGCTACACGCTCTGCTTTCAGTATGCTTGCAGCTCTGCCTTCTATGGTTGCTATAATATCGCCTCGTACAACAGGGGTACCATCGACTATTAGGATATCCACCTTCAATTCAGGGTCGACTTTGAGGAAGGCCTCTCTGGCAACTTCAGTTCCGGCAATTACTCCTTTTGACTTGGCTAGCAGAATGGCTTTGCCTTGCTGGTCATTTGATACCAGTGTCTCGGTAGTCACATCTCCCTGCCCCAGGTCTTCGGCCAGAGCTCGTTCGAGGAGCTCTTTGGTTTGGCTGTCCAACGGTTCCATCATCTCTCTTTGATTCTACCAGAGATAGGGTGAAATACAAATAGAGACCAGAAGTTTTACCTACGTGTTATATCTTTCTCAATTGGTCAAAAGCATTCAAAACCAAATTAGTCGGGTAGCTCCTTGGCGTGCTAAAATTTGGTCAGGGCTAAGCTTGTTCCCCTATGGGGTTGTGGCTAGCCCTATAGGTGTTTGCGATGGACCTCTCTTGTTTAACTTCGTTAGTCAGGGGGCTACCTGAATTCAAGCGGCTGATGGCCATGTTGCTTGGGGCAAGGGCTGATGGGGGTAGGCTGCTGGTGTCTGAACCGGCGCGTCCTTACGTGATAGCAGCCCTTTATCAGGCGCTTGGCTTGCCGGTTCTGGTGGTTGCTA
>VGOF01000229.1 GCA_016875975.1 Chloroflexota bacterium
GCGCCTATGCCCTGAACAACGACCAGGCATGCCTGCATTCACTGCCCAAAGCCAAAATGGAAATATTACAGCCAATACTCATCCGCGGGCTGATGGCAGGCGACGGCAAGTCCACCGAGTCCGGGGCCAACTTCATGCGCCAGGAGAGCGACCGCGTGCTCTCAGCCATGAGGCTGGGCGGGTTTTTCGAGGCGGATGCCTTTATGCTGATAGCCGGCGCCGGCGGCGCACTCGGCTCAGGCGGCGTGCCTGTGCTGGCACAGATATTGAAAGAGCGCTACGTGGACAAGCCGGTATATGGACTCATCATCCTGCCTTTCGACTACGAGCTGGACAACCCGCAACGCGTGCACAATACCGCCGTCTGCCTCAAGTCCGTGGACAAGGCGACCGATGCCACCATACTGATTGACGGCGGCGGCTTCGGGACAGGCCAGCACGTCACCACCGTGGAACACATGGCCAGCGTGAACCGGGAGATAGCCTACACGTTCTACGACCTGCTCTGCGCCGGGGAAATGACAGTTGCCAGGAACATGGGAGCCAACGTGCTCGACGCCGGCGATATCAAGCAATGCCTTTCAGGCTGGAGCGCCATTGGCGTGGGCAGGGCAGATTTCTCCGAATCCCTGCTCCCCTGGAAAAAGTCACAGGATTTCAAAGAGAAAGGCTCAGCCACATTGAAGGCCGTGGAGGCCATGAACCAGGCATTGCTGCACCTTTCGGTTGACTGCAAACTGGAGAATGCCGGCCGCTCGCTGTACCTGCTCTCCGTTCCAGCCAGACAGGCCAACATGGACATGGTCAAGATACTGGGAAACCGCCTGCGCGAGCTGGCGCCCAACGCCGAGATGAGAGAGGGCAGCTTCTACGGCTCAGACGGCTACGCACAGGTAACAGTGGTGGTCTCCGAGCTGATTTACCTGGAGAGAATAAAACAGTTCTATGACAGAGCAGCCAGGCTCATCTCTCAACCCAAACCCCACACCTAACCCCAAATCAAAAGTTAAAAGTTAAAAATCAAACGTACAAGTAAAAATGCAAAATGCTTTTCGTTTTGAGCTTTTGACTTGCCATTTTGACTTTTGATTTTTAACTTGTATCATGACTCTCTTTGACTTAAACAAGCTAGACTCGCAGCGTAAGACCGCTGACGGCACCAGCGCGCCAGACCAGATGCCCCTGGCTGCCCGCATGAGGCCGCGCAGCTTCGCCGAGTTCGTGGGACAGCAGCACCTGGTGGGCGAAGGACGCGTGCTCCGCAAGTGCATCGAAGCCGACAGGATGCCTTCCATGATTTTCTGGGGGCCTCCGGGCAGCGGCAAGACCACGCTGGCGCATGTTATCGCCGGCGTTACCAGGTCACACTTCAGCCCCTTGAGCGCGGTGAGCGCCGGCGTGGCTGACCTGCGCCGCGTGGTGGATGAGGCCAGGCGCCGACTCAAAGCCAGCGGCCAGCACACCATCATGTTCATAGACGAAATCCACCGCTTCAACAAGAGCCAGCAGGATGCCATACTTCCCTACGTGGAAAACGGAGTGGTCACACTTATAGGCGCCACCACCGAGAACCCCTCCTTCGAAGTCATCTCGGCCCTGCTCTCACGCTGCCGCGTCTTCACCCTGAATTCCCTCACCGACCAGGACATACGGCATATCGTGCAGCGGGCGCTCCAGGACCAGGAGAGAGGGCTGGGCAAGCTCCAGGTGGAACTGGCTGAAGATGCATTCAGCCACCTGGTGGTGATTGCCAATGGCGATGCCCGAATAGCGCTCAATGCGCTGGAGATGGCCACGCAGGCCACCGCACCCGATGCCCAGGGCAAGCGCAACATAGACCTGGCCACCATCGAAGATGCGCTGCAACACCGCTCACTCCTCTACGACAAGAGCGGAGAGCAGCACTACGACCTGATATCGGCACTGCACAAGTGCCTGCGCGATTCTGACCCCGACGCCGGCCTGTACTGGCTGGGACGGATGCTGGAAGCCGGAGAAGACCCGCTATACATAGCCCGCCGATTGGTGCGTTTCGCCTCCGAGGATGTGGGCATGGCCGACCCACAGGCACTGGTGATAGCTATGGCAGCCCAGCAGGCAGTCCACTTCATCGGCATGCCCGAAGGCAACCTGGCACTGGCGCAGGCCGTGGTTTACCTGGCTACCGCACCCAAGAGCAACTCCCTGTACGCCGCATATTCCCGGGTGAAAGAAGATGTGGAGCATACCCGTAATGACCCCGTGCCCTTGCACCTGCGCAACCCGGTGACCGGCCTGATGCAGCAGATGGGCTATGGCAAGGGATACAAATACGCCCATGACTTCCCCGGCCACTACGTGGAGCAGGAACACCTGCCGAAACAGCTCAAAGGAAAACGCTACTATAAGCCCAGCGACCAGGGCTTTGAGACGGAGGTGGACAGGAGAATGAAGACACGACGCCAGACAAGGCGACAGCCGTGAGGCAACAGGCAAGACTCGTCGCTCGGGGCTCGCCTGTTGCCTCAAATCGTCATTGCGAGGAACGGAGTGACGAAGCAATCTCCGCATGGCGGTAATGCCTGCCTCAGCAGAGATCGCCACGTCGCCCCGATGCAATCGGGGACAATTAAGGGCTTCTTGCAACTTGTGACTTGAAACTTGAAACTAATGAAACATCTCTCCTTTCCCTGTGGTAATCTCAAGTTGGAGGGGCTTTGCCGCCTGCCCGATGGCGATGGCCCATTCCCCGGCGTTGTCCTGTGCCACCCTCACCCGCTGTACGGCGGCTCCATGGACAATAACGTGGTAATGGCGGTAGCTTCGGCGCTG
>VGOF01000230.1 GCA_016875975.1 Chloroflexota bacterium
AGAATTTCGGCCTCGAGCTCTCTACCTTCCTGCCGACCTGTCTCGCTCAGCCCTGCAGCCAACAGGTGGACCACTTTCACTTCTTTAGCCCGGCATTCATAAAGCATATCCACAACCTTAGAGGCTAGGAGGCAACAAATCACATAGTCAACAGTGCCCGGGATGCTGCCCAGGCTCTGATATGCTTTTAGCCCAAGGATAACTTCTTTGTTGGGATTTACAGGATAGATATATCCTTGATAGCCATAGTCCAGAAGATGGCGTATGAAGTGGTAACCAAAGGACGAGGGTACTTCCGATGCTCCTGCAACGGCAATTGCCCTGGGGTAGAAAATGGCTCCCATAGCATGACGCAAACTTTTGTTCATTCTAAATCAACAGAATATCCATAGTCATGCTCAAAAAGATGATGCCCAGATAGGGAAAGGCCGAAAGCTTATATACCCGCCATGCAGCACCTGATGTCGTTGAGTGTAGCAAGATAGCACTGGCAACGAGCATGAGCAAACTAAGCACACTCGACGCAATCAAGTACAGCAGGTGAAAATGGCCCGCTATATAAATGGAAAGGGATGTCAGGTACAGAAAGATAGACAAAATAAACAGCGTCATCACCACTACCTTGTCTGATAAATTCAGCGGGAAATAGCTCAATCCAGCCCCCGTATAGTCGGCCCGGTTAGCAATCATGACACTCCAAACATGAATGGGCGTCCAAATAGCAACTAACAAACAGAGAAGAAGGACTTGGATATCAAATATCGGTTTCATGGCAAACCAGCCGATGAGCACTGGACTGCAGCCGGCAATGATTCCCAAAAAAGTGCACGCTATAGTCTTTCGCCACATCCCCGAAGCAATGACGCCTATTAAGCCGAAAAGAAAGCAAAGCGGGTGTAATGCCCAGGCCAATGCTAGGCCACTGACTATCAGTCCGATGATAAGCGGCAAGGCTTTTTGTGGAGGGTCAACACGCCCAGCAGCTAATGCTCTGCCCTTCGTTCTCACCATCTTGGCATCAACTTCTCGGTCAAGATAGTTGGTAAGCCCGTTTGAGCCAGCACTCCCCAGAATCAGAGCAACCAACAGCAGGCCAAAAGAACCGGACAGCAGGCCACCCGCTGCGATTAACCCAGAACAAACCCCAATAAATGCAAGAAGAAAAGTCTCCTTGGGTTTCAAGATACTGATATAATCCCATATGGCATACTGCCCCTTAAGTGCAATGCTCAAGCTATTATCACCTCTTTGAGTGCTTTGATAACTTGCTCTCGTGGCACATCGTCCTTCACCACAACCCTGCCAATGTCTTCAAGTAACACCCAGCGGATTGCTCGACCGCTGGTTTTCTTATCCAATTCCATAGCAACAAGGATATCCCCCAATTCTAACCCAGAACAGCTAGTAGGCAAACCGTACTTTTGCAAGATTTCTCCATGCCGCTCAGCACCCCCCTGAGACAAGTGCCCAAGATAGTTACTCAGTTTGGCTGCCCCGACCATCCCTACAGCCACCGCCTCACCATGAAGAAATCGCTCAAACTTTGTAGAGGCTTCTATGCCATGGCCTATTGTGTGCCCGTAGTTCAGCACAACCCGTCGCCCCGTCTCTTTTTCATCCTGGCTAACAACTTCCGCCTTGGTTCTCACACTCCATGAGACAGCCCTGGAAACAGCATCCAGAACCAATGAGGTCAACTTATCGACATTGGCCTCAAGAAATGCCAGGAGCCCAGCATCAAGCACCAACCCATGTTTGATTACCTCAGACCACCCTGAAACTAGCTCCCGCTTCGGTAACGTAGTAAGCGTCCGAACATCAGCCAGGACAAGTCGAGGTTGGTAAAAGGCACCTATCAAATTCTTGCCTTGTGGGTGGTTCACAGCAACCTTGCCGCCTATACTGGCATCTGACATGGCTACCAAGCTGGTGGGAACCTGCACCAGCGGTAAACCCCTGAGAAACGTAGCTGCCACAAAGCCGGCAAGGTCACCAATCATGCCACCACCTAGCGCTACGATTGCATCTTTCCTCTCTGCGCGGTACCCTACAAGAAAATCGTAAATCTTAGCTGCCTGCTCAATGCTTTTGCTTGCCTCTCCAGATGGGACAGTATAATGATTGGCTTCAAAACCGCCACTGCTAAGTGCATCTTTGACTCTCGCCCCATAAATTTCAAAGACAGTTTCATCACTGATAATATGGGCCATGCCTGACAGCCCTGCTAACTTCATATTGTCGCCTAGCTTCTCCAACAGGTCACATCCCACATACACCGGATAGCACCCCGAAGACGTACTCACGATACAAGCTAAATCAGAATCGGCAGCGTTTTTGGAATTTTTCAAACAGCGATGATTGTACCACCATCCTTTCACCACTTCGTGACTTACCTCTTCTAAACTCAGGTTATCGGTATGAATCGTCCAATCAGCGATAGCATAGTAGGCTTGCCTAGTATTTTTGAGTTGCTTGATGCGTTCCAACGGGTTATCCCCCGCGAGCAACGGGCGAACCACGGGATTAGTTGAGTAAAGGCTATCGCAAAGCAAGCGACGGTGTACCGTTTCTGGCCTGGCTTCAAGGCATACCACCACACTTCGCTTGAGAAGTAGTTCACGATTGTCGGCATCCAATATGGCCCCACCCCCAGTAGCAATCACCACGTTTTTCCTGAGGCACGCTTGCCTCAACACCTTGCGTTCCAACTCCCTGAATTTGCTTTCCCCGTCCTGTTTGAATATCTCAGGAATACTCTTCCCACTCGCATTCACAATTTCGGCATCGGTATCAA
>VGOF01000231.1 GCA_016875975.1 Chloroflexota bacterium
TGCCAGAAGACGCCGCGCTCGCAGAACTGGGGCAAATAGGCGTTGCCCGGATTATGGGCAGCATTAAACGAGACCTCGCACTACTCGGCGTAAAGTTCGATGTCTGGTTCAGCGAGCTAAGCCTGTTCAGCAATGGCCAATATGAGAAAGCTATGAGGATGTTGTGTGATGGCAACTATACCAGCGAGAAGGAAAACGCCACCTGGTTCACTTCGTCGGCGCTGGGCGAGGATAAAGACAACGTGCTCATACGCAGCGATGGCTCGCCCACTTATTTTGCCTCGGATGTGGCCTATCACTTCAACAAGTTCTTGGAACGGAAATTTGATACAGTCATCGACATCTGGGGAGCAGACCACCAGGGACATGTCTCCCGCATGAAAGCCGTGGTCAATGCGCTGGGCATAAGCCCTGAGCGCCTGAAAATCATCATCTGCCAACTGGTTACCTTGCGGCGTGGCCAGGAAATCGTCAGGGTCTCCAAGCGCAGCGGGGACATTATCACCTTGAGAGAGGTGATAGAGGAGGTCGGCTCAGATGCCTGCCGCTTTGTCTTCCTATCACGTTCGGCGGACGCCCAGATGGACTTCGACCTGGAGCTGGCGCGAAAGCAATCAGCAGACAACCCGGTGTACTATGTCCAGTATGCCCATGCCCGCATCGCCAGCATACTTCGACTGGCCAAAGAACGAGGCATCGACTACAGCAGGGGCAACGTCTCACTGCTCACCAGTGAGCCAGAACTAACCTTAATACGACGCTTAATCTTGATGCCTGAGATAATCGAGACAGTAGCCACCAGCCTGGAGCCTCACCACCTACCCTACTTTGCCCAAGACCTGGCCACCGTGTTTCACAGCTTCTACAAACATTGCAGGGTCGTTTCCAAAAACCAGGAGCTAAGCGCAGCCAGGTTGAAGCTGGTCAGAGCCACCCAGATACTGCTGGCCAAGACACTTCACCTCATGGGCATGACCGCACCGGAAAGCATGTAAACACCACCCTTCCACACCCATCCTCCAAATCCGAAATACCAAACAATAACTAAATTCAAATTCCTAATGTCCTAAACAGTGACCTAACATGTAGCACGGGCACCCAAAAACAACAGGTAGGGGCGTACCTTCAGGTGCGCCCGTGAGACGGTAGGTCCTCCCGTCGAAGGACGGGCGAGTTTGAAAACCCGCCCCTACGCAGAGCACGTTGTTTTTGGAGTTTTCAGACAGCCCCGCCAGTGGCAACTCAAACAAAGCCAAGGCAGCGTTTTGAATCTAGTATTTGGGTCATTAGTGATTGTTTCGGATTTAGAGCTTAGGATTTCGGATTCAGGATGGGAAATAAGGCTGGGCACAGTATGGGACTCAAATTGAATCTACACTCTTCTTTGTGATAAACTTCACCGCTGGCAAATATGAAGAAACGCGTCTTCTCCGGCGCCCGCCCTACCGGCAGGCAGCACATCGGAAACTACCTGGGCGCCATCCAGAATTATGTAAAGTTGCAGGACGAATACGACTGCGTCTATTGCATCGTTGATATCCATGCTCTGACCACGCTAGAGGATACCGGCAGGCTCCAGGAGAACACCTACGAGATGATGCTCGACTGGTTGGCTGCTGGACTTACCCCCGAAAAAAGTATCCTCTTTGTACAGTCCCACGTCCCCGAAGTAATGGTACTGCATACCCTGCTCAGCATGGTCACACCGCTGGGATGGCTATTGCGGGTGCCGACTTTCAAAGAGAAGGCAAGGATGCAGCCACAGAACGTCAATTATGGGCTAGTGGGCTATCCAGTACTGATGACTGCCGACATCGTGCTGTACAAGGCCGATGTGGTTCCGGTGGGCGAAGACCAGCTTCCCCACCTGGAACTGGCCAGAGAGATAGCCCGTCGCTTCAACTCGCTTTTCGGCCAGACATTCCCTGAGCCACAATCCAAGCTCACCACCTTCCCCATGGTACGGGGGCTGAACGGCGTCCAGAAGATGGGCAAGAGCTACGATAACTACGTTGAACTGGCGGCCACGCCTGAAGAGACCAGGAAGCTGGTTATGACTGCGGTCACCGACCCTGCCCGGCAGTATCGCACCGACCCTGGCCATCCCGAGGTGTGCAACGTTTACAGCCTGCACCAGTTCTTCAATCCCAACCGCGTGGCTGGAATCGAGTCTGAGTGCCGGGCGGCAGCCATCGGCTGCGTAGATTGCAAGAAGCTGCTGGCAGAGGGTATCAACAGGGAACTGAAGGAGCTGCGGGACAAGCGGGCTGCCTTTGCCGCCAAGCCGAAGTATGTGGCTGAGGTTCTGGCTGACGGAGCCAAACGTGCCCAGGCAATCGCTAAGGTAACCCTGGCCGAAGTAGAAGAGAAGATGGGACTCATTGCACCCAAAAGGTGAAATCCCAAATCCCAAGCACGAAATCTCAAACAATATCGAAACCCAAATGTCCCAAATTCCAAACACACCTACCTCCAAAAGCGGCAAAGCTGCCCTCCATGTAGCCATTCTTGCAGCCCAGAAAGCCGGCGACGTGCTCCTTGCCAACTTCCACTCCGACAAGCAGGCCAAACACAAGAGCAGAGGCAACCTGGTCACCCAGATAGACCTGCTGGCTGAAAAGGCTGTAATGGAGGTACTCAGGCAGGAATACCCCGACCACAAAATCCTCTCCGAAGAGACCAACTCTACTACCGACACCAGCGGTTACACCTGGATAGTTGACCCCCTGGACGGCACCAATAACTACGTTTACGGCATCCCCTTCTTCTGTACC
>VGOF01000232.1 GCA_016875975.1 Chloroflexota bacterium
ATAAAGAAGACGCTGCCAATATGAAGAAAAAGCTGGAAGAAGCCGGCGCTACCGTAGAGGTCAAATAGCTGCGACAACTCCTCTGCGTGTTGTCCTGTAGCTGCTAGAAGATATCTGTTCTAGCTAACAGCAAGCTCATCCAGGGGTTTCTTCGGGGACTGTTTATCAAGTCCAATAACCCTGGATGAGCTTCTTTTTGTCATAAGCAACGTCGTGTACTTGTCTGCGGGTGAATTGACAGTTGGCTTATCATGTAATATTGTTTAACTAGTGCCATAGAAACAACACAAGGGTCGTTCATCTGTCGTAGTTTCCAATGTTTATGATTTGGAATAATTAAGGTACAGATATTATACTGAACTTTGAGATGGTAGCAGCTAGGGACGTGCAAAAGGAGGATATAAATGTTATGGCGATTACTGACCATATTGAAAGAGTAAGAGATGGAATTCGGAGGGGCTTGTTCACTTCCGAGGCTGCCGTATCCCAAGGTATATTGCTGCCTATCCTTAGTGAACTGGGTTGGCCTGTTTATGACCCCACTATTGTAACCCCTGAATATTCTATAGAAGGTCGCAGGGTGGATTATGCCTTGTGCCATCCTGAAAACAGTCCGGCTGTATTTGTGGAAGTAAAGAAAGTAGGACTTTCTGAAAGCGCAGAGCGCCAATTATTCGAGTATGCCTTTCATGTTGGTGTGCCAATGGCCATCCTTACAGATGGGCAAGAATGGAGTTTCTACCTTCCTGGCGAGCAAGGCAGATACGACGAGCGTAGAGTTTATAAAATCGACTTACTGACGAGAAGTACTATTGAGGCCAGCGAGAGGCTTATAAGATATCTAAGCTTCGAAAGGGTCTGTTCAGGCAAAGCACTGCAAGATGCCCGGTCAGATTATCAGAATGTAGCCCGAGACCGAACGATCAAGGCAACGTTCCCAAAAGCTTGGAACGCTCTGCTCGTAGGGCAAGATTCATTGCTTCTGGAACTATTAGCGGACAAGGTCGAAGATTTTTGTGGTTATAAGCCTGATTTAGACACTTGTAGCCAATTTTTTGAAAACATGCTGCGGGCAGAACAAACTCTGGTGTCGGATCAACCGCCTACTCCAAAACAGGGTAGGAAGACTATACCCCCTAGAATCATCCTAGGAGATACTCGAAGTATGGGGCACTTCACCTTCGAATTTAGGGGGAACCGATATACCGCCAGGTCAGCAAGGGATGTTATGGTAAAGGTGTTCCAGTTATTTGCCAAAGAAGACAATGAGTTTCTTGATAGATTTGCAGCTCGAAAACATGGGCGAAAACGAAGATATATCGCTAAAGAGAGAAGTGAATTGTATCCAGACCGCCCAGACTTAGTAGAGTTCCATTCTATTGAACTAGTACCAGGGTGGTGGATGGGTACAAATTATAGCCGTAAAAACATACAGGAAATAATCAATCTGGCTTGTGAGGTGGCTGGTCCAAGACTTGGTTCAATGGTTCAGGTGAAGGTGGACCAAGGGTGCTAACGTAGAGGCTTTAGCAGATAGAGACAACCGCCTCACTTTTATTTCACCGATGCTTTTATTTGAGACTGGGAGAGGGTTAGTCTGAACAATAGCCAATCTTGCTGAGTAGAAACACAGGTTATAAAATAAGCTCATATCGCTAGTGGAGGAGGTTGAAATGTTTTGTTTGGCATCACGTTATCAAGCGTCCCCTGACAGTCTATCCAGAGTGGCCCAAATCTTTCGAGAACAGGCCGTACCTCTTTTGAGTGGTGCGCAGGTGCGTGAAGGGTTCCAGGTGCAAGCCCATGCGGTTGCATGAACACTGTTTAATGCAAGGAAGGAGGGAGAAGCATGGCTGAAGCAGAATCTAAAAGGGTGATTGCCAGGGTGATATCGCAGAAGGGGACCTGTGCTGCGGGTCACAAGGTGGGAGACGAGTTTCTAGTCAGCGATGCGACACCGGCAGGGATGTGTCCCTGGGCGTTCTATGCGTTGTTTCCTTTTGCCTCGGTGTTGCAGTTTGGCGGTTCTTTTCCCTGGGAGGAGGACCGCGACAAAAGCGTGGCCGCATGTCCGGACGCGGCAAACCCGGTGGTGTTCGAGTTGAGGCGAGTGGATTAGCAAGGCTGGTGGGTTTGTGAACCCACCCTGCGTTCAGTGCGAAATGAGATTGCCACGCCCCGATTGTATCGGGGCTCAAGAATGACCGGGAAAAGGTGCTCAAGATTGCAGTATCCGTCTCCTTCGACTCCGCTCAGGATACGGCGAGACGGCAATGACGATTGGGGGATTCTTCGTCCCGATTGCATCGGGACTCAAGAATGACCAGGGAGAAGTGATCAAGATTGCAGTATCCGTCTCCTTCGACTCCGCTCAGGATACAGCGAGACGGCAATGACGGAAAGAGGCTAAGCACTAAATCCCAAACAATGTCCAAATTCAAATGCTCTAAACCATAGACCTCCCAGACGTGCAGCGTTTTGGATACCTGCGCTTGGGTACTTTGAATTTGTTTAGTGTTTAGATATTTTGGATTTAGGATTTTATTCCTTGGGGTTGTCTTTCCCTGACGTATCCGTAGGCTATTAGAAATTGGGCGAGGTAGTAGGTAATCATGATGAGGTAGTCGGACGCTGGCACTGGCGCCACGAACTTGTTCAGGGCAATCATAGAGTCGGAGATGATGAAAAGCACTGCACCGTAGAGCACCATTTTGCTCTTTGAAGCCCTGAAGGCTGCCATAATGCCC
>VGOF01000233.1 GCA_016875975.1 Chloroflexota bacterium
GCAGGTATAGCAATCACACCCAGGCTCGATGGCCTCCTTCTCCATCTTATAGGCAGCCTTTCTTATGTTTCGCCTTCCCTTCATGATAAAGAGGCCACCATTACGAGCCACGCGAGTCGGCAATGCACTATCGAAAAGGTCTACCCCCCTATCAATTCCTTCGACGATGTCTTCTGGTGACCCCACTCCCATCAGATATCTTGGTTTGTCCGCGGGCAAACAACCCATGGTTTCGTCTACCATTGACCATGTCACAGCTTTAGGTTCACCTATACTTAGTCCACCTATGGCATAGCCATCAAAATCCAAGGAGGTAATCTCCCCGGCAGACTTATGTCGCAACTCGGCAAACAGACCACCCTGAACTATCCCAAAAATAAGCTGCTCGGAGTCCTGGTGACATTTCTTGGAAGCCCCGGCCCACCGAAAGGTTCTCTCCAGCGCTTGCTCAACTTTTGCCCTACTGGCATCGTGAGGCACACATTCATCCAAAACCATTATTATGTCCGCCCCGAGCCTCTCTTGGATTTCAACTGCCAGCTCAGGAGTAAGTCTATGTTCGCTACCATCGATATGGGAACGAAAAACGACTCCTTCATCCGACACGCTAGAGAGACGAGCCAGACTAAAAACTTGGTAGCCTCCGCTGTCAGTCAGGATGGGACTTTCCCAGCCTATATATTCATGTAGCCCCCCCAGTTGCTCAACCACTTCTATGCCAGGCCTGAGATAAAGATGATAAGCATTACAAAGGATTATGCTCACCCCCATATTTCGCAGGTCATCAGGTGACAACGCCTTAACTGTACCCTGGCTTCCTACCGGCATGAACGCTGGCGTCTGTACAACTCCGTGGGATGTCACAAGCGCGCCTAGACGAGCATTACTATTTTGACAACTCCGCTTCACCTGAAAAGTCTCGCTAATGTCTGGCCTCCGGATTGAATACAAGTAGGGTTCACGAACAGAGCAAAAAATCTAACTACTCGGTTGCACTCAAGGAACAGTAGCTGATATAACGACGAATTGCCAAAGCGGCATCTGCCATTGAGGAAAAGGTTGGAACTCCAGCTTCGACTAGCCTTGCTCTCTGGGCACTTAACATGTCCCATCGCTCATATTGGGAAACATGGGCGCCGAACGTTCCTCCGCTAACCACAACCGCAAGCGGTTTTAGGTTCTCACGGTGCAATCCTATGAGAGCTTCAGTTTGAGCACTGGCAATCTCAGCCCACTCTTCATCAGAAAACGGATTATCGTCAGTCAGTTCGACCAATACAAAATCAAAGGCTGGACTTCTTGACAGAATGCTAGCCATCTCTCTTGAAAGGTCGAAAAATGCTGATGAGGCGCCAGCTACTATAAGCGATGCATCAACCGGGTTACCTATCCAATCCCATATTCCAGGAGCCCTTGCCTTCAGCGTGTTTCTGATATCACTTGGCAGCGGAGGTACATTCAATCCAGCACTCTCACAGACATCAGCAGCCATCACACATAGTCCGCCACCAGCAGTAGTGAGTATGCCGGCTTTATTTCCCATAATCCTGGAGAGCAACGAGAAGGCCACCAGGCAATCAACCATTTCATCCAGGTCACGAACCATAGTAACCCCGGCTTTCTTGAATGCAGTTCGCCAAATCACTTCTGAACCTGCAATAGCAGCAGTGTGTGAAGCAGCAGCCTTGGCACCTGCCATACCCTGACCACCCTTTATTGCTATGAGCGGCTTAGCCCGTGCTGCATTCGTCAATGCTCCGAGAAATTTTTGACCGTCCTTGATGCCCTCAAAATAAGAGGCTACTACCTCGGTCTCTTCGTCCTCAGCGAGATAATCTAAGAAGTCACTCTCACCCAAATCGAGAGCATTACCATAGCTAATCACTTTGCTGAAGCAGAGGCCACGTAATTCTCCGGAGCGGACAAGTAATTGTGATGCACCTCCGCTCTGAAAGACGGCACCAATAGGTCCGGGTTTCTGCGGTAAGCTATATGTACTCGCCATTCCACCTTTAGGATGGTATATCCCCAAGCAGTTTGGACCGACCAGCCTAATCCCAAATCTCCTGGCTGTACGGAGAATTTCGGCCTCGAGCTCTCTACCTTCCTGCCGACCTGTCTCGCTCAGCCCTGCAGCCAACAGGTGGACCACTTTCACTTCTTTAGCCCGGCATTCATAAAGCATATCCACAACCTTAGAGGCTGGTAGGCAACAAATCACATAGTCAACATGGCCCGTGATGCTGCCCAGGCTCTGATATGCTTTTAGCCCAAGGATAACTTCTTTGTTGGGATTTACAGGATAGATATGTCCTTGATAGCCATAGTCCAGAAGATGGCGTATGAAGTGATAACCAAAGGACGAGGGAACTTCCGATGCTCCTGCAACGGCAATTGCCCTGGGGTAGAAAATGGCTCCCATAGCATGACGCAAACTTCTGTTCATTCTAAATCAGCAGAATATCCATGGTCATGCTCAAAAAGATGATGCCCAGATAGGGAAAGGCCGAAAGCTTATATACCCGCCATGCAGCACCTGATGTCGTTGAGTGTAGCAAGAAAGCACTGGCAACTAGCATGAGCAAACTAAGCACACTCGACGCAACCAAGTACAGCAGGTGGAAATGGCCCGCTATATAAATGGAAAGGGATGTCAGGTACAGAAAGATAGACAAAATAAACAGCGTCATCACCACTACCTTGTCTGATAAATTCAGCGGGAAATAGCTCAATCCAGCCCCCG
>VGOF01000234.1 GCA_016875975.1 Chloroflexota bacterium
TTGAAAGGGTATGATATACTTTGCGACGGCATTTTTGGACTAGGAGATTCCAGTCTTGCTATTAGAATACGGCTACGTTGGAATTCTACTTGTTGTAGCTGTTCTTTTCACTGCCATTATTCCGCTTTTGCCCCTGCTTCTCAGTTTTATTGGCCTTGTCCCCAGGAAAAGCAATCCGGCCAAGACCACTACCTATGAATGTGGTATGCAGACCATCGGCAAGACGTGGGTGCAGTTCAACTTCCGCTACTATTTCTTTGCCGTCCTCTTTGTTGCTCTGGATGTGCTGACCGTTTTTCTCTACCCTTGGGCGGTTAACCTCAAGGGGTTGGGTATGGTCGGTTTTGTGGCTGTTGTTGCCTTTTTCTTGATTATCATGGTGGGTTATGTGTATGCGTGGCTAAAAGGAGCCCTGGAATGGAAATAGACCGCTACAAGATCGACCTGGCCGAAGCTGAGCGAATCGAAAAGCTGATGAAAAAATCTCAGCGGCCGATTCCGGACCCTGATGACTGGCTGGAGGAAGAACTCAAGCGCAATATTTTACTGACCACTGTGGACTATGTTGTTGACTGGGCCAGGTCCCGGTCAACTTTCCCACTGATGTTTGGCTTAGCCTGCTGCGCTTTTGAGATGATTGGCACCGCTGCCTCACGCTTTGATGTTACCCGCTATGGCATGGATATTTTTCGCTGGTCACCACGCCAGGCAGATTTGATGATTTGTGCCGGGACATTGACATGGAAGATGGCGCCAGCGGTGAGAATGATTTATGACCAGATGCCTGAGCCTAAGTGGGTAATCGCTATGGGTGCTTGTGCCGTCAGTGGTGGCACCTTCAGGGAATCGTACAGCGTGGTGCCTGGTATCAACCGCATAGTCCCGGTTGATGTTTATATTCCTGGCTGTCCCCCCCGTCCCGAGGGGTTGATCTACGGTATAAACAAAATACAGCAGAAAATACTGAAAGACAGCATCAAGAACTACCAGTAGCTTAGTATAGACCAGAGGTCACTGAGAAAAATGACTGTAGCCTTAAAGGGCGAAGACGTAGCCAAGAAGCTGGGGGAGGTATTCCCTGGCGCTGTTGTGGCATCTGACAAGGTTGCAATAGTCGTCGATAGTCAATCTCTGTACAAAGTTGCCGAGTATCTGAAGAATACCGCTGGGTTTGAGTTCGACTACCTGGCAAACCTTGCTGCCGTGGACTACGTGGACTATTTCGAGGTCGTGTATCACTTGACCTCTCTGAAGAATAATCACAGCCTGGTGTTGAAGACAAGGTGCTATGGCAGGGAAAAGCTGATTGTGCCTTCTGTGTATAGCCTGTGGCGCACTGCTGATTACCAGGAGCGCGAGGCATTCGACCTGATGGGAATTACTTTCACTGGCCACCCAAATCTGAAGCGCCTGTTCTTGTGGGAGGGCTTTGAAGGGCATCCGTTGCGGAGGGATTACCTGTAATGGCGATTAAGACAGAACCCTTCATCCTGAATATGGGCCCGCAGCATCCCTCGACGCACGGCGTCTTCCGGATGAGGGTGACCCTCGATGGCGAAGTAATCGTAGGCCTGGAACCGATTATCGGGTATCTTCACCGCGGCATTGAAAAGCTGGCCGAGGGGCGCACCTATATTCAGAATATGCCTTTTACAGACCGCCTGGACTATGTAACCTCCATGACTAATAACCTGGCTTATGCAATGGCTGTGGAGAAGCTGGCCGGGATAAAGGTGCCAGAGCGGGCTGAGTATTTTAGGGTGGTCATTGCGGAGATGATGCGCATCTCCAGCCACCTTATGGGGGTGGGCTTCTTCCTTAACGACCTTGGTGCCATGATGACTCCGGTGCTTTACATGTGGCGTGAGCGGGAGAAAGTCGTGGATTTGTTCGAGATGCTCTGCGGCCAAAGGCTGACCTACAACTACATGCGCTTTGGCGGCGTCAGTCAGGATGTCCCTGAGGAGTTCTGGCCTGCCCTAAGGCGGTTTGTAGCTGAGATGCCGAAGTTCATTGACGAATATGAACAGCTATTATCGTTAAATGAGATTTTGCTGGCGAGAACTAAGGGTGTGGGTATTCTGCCCAGTGATATGGCAGTAAATATCGGAGCCAGCGGGCCAGTGCTGCGAGCTAGCGGTGTTAAGTGGGACCTGCGTCGCGCTGACCCATATTCTATCTATGACCGATTTGATTTCGATGTCCCGGTGGGAAGCGTTGGGGATTGCTATGATCGATACATGGTAAAGATAGAGGAGATGAGGCAGAGCGTCCGCATACTTGAGCAGGCTATAGCTCAGTTTCCTGCCAAAGGCGAGCTTTGCGCTAACGTGCCTCTCTTGCTTCGCCCGCCAGTGGGCGAGGTATATGGGCGGATTGAAGCGCCGAAGGGCGAGCTTGGGTTCTATTTGGTGAGCGATAATTCTATTGCCCCTTACAGGTTCCATGTGCGCACGCCGGAGCTAATAAATCTGACGGCTCTGCGTGAAATGACTATAGGCTGGAAGGTGGCTGACCTGATTATCATATTCGGCAGCATCGATATTTGCATGGGGGAGATAGACCGATAATGACGCTCCTGGAAGAGTTTGGCCTGTGGCTGAAAACGCTTAACTGGCCGGAGTGGGCGGCCTATGTAGTTCCCGCCCTTCTGGGGATTGTGGTGGTTCTTGGTTTTGTGCTGGCACTGGTCATAATTTTCATCTGGTTTGAGCGGCGGTTACTGGCGCGCTTTC
>VGOF01000235.1 GCA_016875975.1 Chloroflexota bacterium
AGAGGAAGCCATGGTCAAAGGGTGAGAGGTGGGCACTGGAGTGGGGGACGAGGTTGCCATTGAGGTAGATGGTTTCTTCCATTCTCCCTCCCCTTAGTCCCCTCCCGCCGAATCCCCGTTGTCGTTGCGAGGCCCGATGCAATCGGGGAGTGGCAATCCCCTGGTTGAGGACAGGCCAATGAGATTGCTTCGCTGCGCTCGCAATGACGGGAAGGGCACTCGCAATGACAAAACGCAGGCTCTTGGCAACAGCATGAGTAACCGATGAACTTTAGCCATATTAGTACTGCTATTTTGCTGCGGTGGCTTCGGGCCAGACAGGGTCGGTGAAGCGGAGGAAGTTTGCCAGCAGGTCGTAGCCCACTTCGGTGAGAATGGATTCAGGATGTACCTGGATGCCCTCCACTGCGCATTCTCTGTGCCGCACTCCCATTATCTCTCCCTCCTCAGTGCGGGCAGTGACTTTCAAGCAAGATGGCAAACCCTCAGGCTTAATTACCAGGGAGTGGTAACGACCTGCCAAAAACGGGTTTTCGATATTCTGGTAGATGGTTTCTCCGTCATGGTAAACGAGAGAAGCCTTGCCATGGACGGGAACACTGGCGAGGCCGACGATGCCACCGTAAACATGGCCAATGCACTGATGACCGAGGCATACGCCCAGAATGGGGATTGTGCCAGCGAAGTGGCGAATCACGTCGTTGGAGATGCCGGTTTCGAGGGGTGTGCAGGGGCCGGGGGAGATGACGATGTGGCTGGGGGCAAGCGCTTCGATTTCCGCAAGGGTGATTTTGTCGTTGCGGTAGACCAGGGATTCCCAGCCTAGCTCGCCCAGCCTCTGAACCAGGTTGTAGGCGAAGGAGTCATAGTTGTCGATGACCAGTATCATGCTGTCTTCACTGCTACCTTGGGTGACAGGCGTAGTGCCTGTATCAGTGCCTTAGCCTTGTCCAGTGTCTCCTGGTATTCTTCTGCAGGGTCTGAATCATAAACAATGCCGCCGCCCACCTGGAAGTAAGCCTTCTTGCCTTTGATGAGGAAGGTGCGGATGACGATGTTGATGTCCAGGTTGCCGTTGAAGCCGAAGTAGCCGATAGCGCCGGTGTAAACGCTCCTCCGGGTTGGTTCCACCTCGTCAATAATTTCCATAGCCCTGACTTTTGGGGCACCGGTAATGGAACCGCCGGGGAAGGTGGCTTTGAGCAAATCGAGGCGGTTCTTGTTTGGCCGTAGCTTGCCCACGACGGTGGAGGTAAGGTGAAAGACGGTGGGGAACGTTTCCAGAGTGGCCAGCTCGGTGACTCTCACCGTGCCGAATTGGCAGACCCTGCCCAAATCGTTCCTCTCTAAATCGACTATCATGATATTCTCGGCGCGGTCTTTAATGCTGGAAGTCAGCTCTTGGGCTAGCCTGGCGTCCTCGGCAGCATCTTTGCCCCGGGGCCTGGTGCCCTTTATGGGACGTGTCTCCACCCAATCTCCATCCAGTCGGAGGAATCTCTCAGGGGAAGCGCTGACTATCACCACGTCCTCGAAGTTGAGATAGCTGGCGAAGGGGGCGGGGTTGATTTGCCTGAGTCGGAGGTATAGCTCGTAGGGCGGGATGGTTAACTCTGTTTCGAATCGCTGGGAGATATTTGCCTGGAAGATATCGCCGGCGATGATGTAGTCCCTGGTTTTTGCTACGGCCTTCAGATAATCATGAGGGGTGAAGTTGCACTTGAGGACGGTTTCGGCAGGTGCTGGCGAATTAGGCAGTTTTGGCTCTGTAGTTGGGGTGGGTATGGATAACTGCTCTTGCATCTCTTCGAGGCGTTGTGCTGCCCTTTTCTGCCTTTGGGCTTCATCCAGCTCTGGAAAACCGGTGGAGACGATGTAGGTCTTGTCCAGCAGGTTGTCGAAAGCCAGGATGGTATCGTAGAAGGCGAAGTAGCTTTCGGGGAGCTTCAGGTCATCTATAGCAGTGGCTGGCAGGCGCTCTATGAAGTGGCACAGGTCGTAGCTGAGGTAGCCTACAGCACCTCCACCAAACGGCACAGGAGCTTGTGGGCAATCAAGGTGATATTTCTCCAGCAGGCCGTGGAGGATATCAAAGGGGTTGCCTTGTTCGGTTCTCTGGCTTTGTCCAGAGATCAGAGTGACCCTGTCGGCATAGCTTTTCATGACCAGGAAAGGGCTATTGCCAATGAAGGAATATCTCCCCAGCCTTTTGGGGTCCATGCCGCTGTCCAGAAAGAAGCTATATTGTTTATCCTTGAACAGGTCAAAGGCCGCTGGTGGTTTCAGGTTGGTGGAGATTTCGGCGATTAGCGGTTGACGCGACACTCGTTTTCTCCCTCAGCTATAGGTGATTTATGCTGTAGTCTAAGGAGCAGCGCCCTGTTTTGCCTCTCTGCGTGCCTTCTCCTCCGCTACCAGCCCATTCCAGCCATCAAGCGTAGCTTTCAATCCATAAAGCTTGTCAAAAGAGGTCAGTACATCGTTGATGGGTAGGTCGTCGAACGTACCGTGGTCTGTGATATATTCGATATGTAGCTTGCCGTTGACGCTTCGAGGGTGGAGTATGGCATCATGCTTGCCATCGAATTCTACCGGTATCCACCCGTTCTCCTGGCATGTCTGCAGGTCAAAGGCTGGCGTGGCTTTAGCCCATTTGTTGCCGGTGTAGAGCTCGGTGTACCCGTGGTAAGCGAATACG
>VGOF01000236.1 GCA_016875975.1 Chloroflexota bacterium
TCCTCTACGGCTATGGCCTTTACGAAACCATGCGCTCCTACAACGGCACCATCTTCCGCCTCGACCGTCACCTGGAACGCCTCGACAAATCCGCCAAAGTCCTCGGCTTATCTCCCAGGCTGGTTCACCTCGACCTGGAGAAGGCCTGCTACGACCTGCTCAAAGCCAATAGGCTGGCCGATGCCCGCATCAGGCTCACCATCTCGGCTGGTGCCGGAGACATCACCCCAAACCCCCGGACCTGCGAACAGCCCACAGTGTTCATCGTAGCCAGACAGGTCACGCCACCACCACCAGAGGTCTACCAGAGCGGCTACAAAGCCATAATCTCGTCCCACAGGCGCAATAGCCAATCGCCACTATCCCAGGTTAAATCCACCTGCTGCCTGGAGAACGTTCTCGCCATACAGGAAGCCAAGGCGTCCGGCTTTGACGAGGCTCTCATCCTCAACGAAAAAGGCATGTTGGCCGAAGGCAGCACCTGCAACATCTTCCTGGTCAAGGACAGTACCCTGGTCACGCCGACTATACAAAGTGGCGCCTTGCCCGGAATCACCAGGGAGGCTGTGCTGGAGCTTGCCCAATCCTTGAAAATCAAATCGGAAGAGAGGGAAGTCCGCCCTGAAGAGCTTGTCCAGGCTGACGAAGTCTTCCGCACCAGTTCCATCCTCGAGATAATGCCCATTACCTGCCTCGACGAAAAGCTCATCGGCAGCGGTAAACCCGGCCCAATCACCCAAAAGATTATGTCAACCTACCGAGAGCTAGTGCGAAAAGAGACGCGCCCCGACTAGAAAGGAGACACTGCATCTTTGCTAAAAGCTGAGGAGCTTGCCTTTCTGGACGCCACCGCCCAGGCTGAATTGGTGAGACACAAAGAGGTCACGCCAGCAGAGCTTGTGGAAGCCTCTATCGCACGCATCGAGCGACTCAATCCCCGCTTGAACGCCGTGGCCACACCCATGTACGAGCAGGCTCGCGACACAGCCCGCGGCAAACTGCCCAAAGGCCCCTTCACCGGTGTGCCTTTCCTGCTCAAGGATATGGTGGCATCATATGCTGGTGTTCCTATGACGCTCGGCTCGCGCTTCACCCGAGACATGACACCTACCACTGATAGTGAATTGGTTACGCGGCTCAAGCGTGCCGGACTGATTATCCTGGGCAAGACCAATGTGCCCGAGCTTGGCCTGCTGCCCACCACTGAACCAAGACTCTTTGGCTCCTGCCTCAATCCCTGGGATACCAGCAGAATTGCCGGCGGCTCCAGTGGAGGTTCAGCGGCTGCCGTAGCCTCCGGCATGGTAGCCATGGCTCACGGCAATGATGGCGGCGGCTCCATCCGCATCCCGGCCTCCTGCTGCGGCGTGCTCGGTCTCAAACCTACCAGAGGCAGAAACCCGCTCGGTCCCAACTTTGGCGACATCATGAGCGGTCTGGTGGCAGAACACGCCTTAACCCGCTCAGTTCGAGACAGCGCCGCTTTGCTCGATGCCACTTCAGGTCAGGACATCGGCGACCCCTACTGGGCGCCACCACCCAAACGCTCATTCCTGAAAGAGGTTGGTAAAAGCCCCGGCAGACTGCGCATTGCCTTCAGCCTCAAAGCTGCAGACGTTTCCATCCACCCCGACTGCGTCAAGGCGGTGCAGACAGCAGCAGAGCTTTGCGCTGAACTCGGCCATGACATGGAAGAGACAGCGCCCGAATATGATGGCACTATGGTGGGCAAGTCCTTCATGACAATCTGGGCTGCCGGCTGTACCTGCACCATAGACGCTGCGTCGGCGGCGCTACGTCGCAAGCCTGCGCCCGATGACTTCGAACCCGGCACCTGGGCCATCTACCAGATAGGGCAAAAAGTCACCGGCTCCGGCTATCTGCAGGCACTGACCGCCATGCAGTCAGTATCCCGACAGGTGGCCAGATTCTTCACCGAATACGATGTCTGGCTCACCCCCACGCTGGCAGAGCCGCCATTGCCTATCGGCTCCTTCGATTGTCCCCCGGACGACCCCCTCCACGCTCAGCGCCTTGCTGCGTCTTTCTGCCCCTTCACCCCTATCTGCAACATCACCGGTCAGCCGGCAATGTCAGTGCCGCTTTACTGGAACCAGGACGGCCTTCCCATCGGCACTCACTTCATCGGCCGCTTCGGCGATGAAGCCACTCTCTTCCGTCTGGCAGCCCAGCTTGAATCAGCCCATCCCTGGGCCCACCGCCACCCCCCAGTCTCGGCCTAGCCAATGGCAGCATGTAGAGGCATACCTTCAGAGCCTGCCCTTGAGCAAAGCGAAGGGTGCGCCCCATTGTACGGAGTGATACAATACGGCCAGAAACGACTCCCAAACTATCACCTAAGGAGGGTAAACATGGCTTCTTCAATTCAGGTCACCGTGAAACAAACCGAGCCCATGACCGTAGCCTTCATCGGCATGTGGGGCCCTTACACCCAGATTCCAGAGGCTTTCGGCAAACTGTATCAATGGATTGGCCAGAAGGGCTACGTGCCCTCGGGGCCTCCCCTGGGCTTATACCTTAACGCTCCCGGACAGATTCCCGAAGACCAGCTCCTCTGGGAGCTACGCAGCCCCATTGCCGGAGATGTAGCTCTCAGCGAGCCTGACGAGCAAGGCCTGGGCGTCAAGCATCTAGCAGCAATTCAAGTAGCCTCCA
>VGOF01000237.1 GCA_016875975.1 Chloroflexota bacterium
CTCGAAGATGTAGAGCGTTGTCTGCAACAAGCGGCTCAGGTTGACGACCCCCTGCTGGCAGAGTTACTCAAATACGCGGTAGAAGGTGGCGGCAAGCGATTAAGGCCGGCTTTCACCTTGCTCTGCGGCAAACTCTATCATTACGACCCTGCCCTGCTGGTTCCTATGGCAGCGGCGGTAGAGCTGCTGCACACAGCCACACTGGTGCACGATGATATCGTAGACCATTCGCCGGTTCGCCGCGGCAAGCCAACAGTGAGTCATGCCTTCGGAGAAAACAGGGCGTTGCTCCTCGGCGATTACTTGTTTGCCAAGGCGGGCAGACTGTGCGCTGACACGGACAATCTGAGGGTTATCAAGCTCTTTGCCCAAACACTGATGACTATCTCCGGAGGAGAGGTCAGGCAGACCGCCTTTGCCTTCGACCTCAAGACGGCGCGGGATTACTACTACTCCTGGATAAGCGCCAAGACAGCCTGTCTCTTCTGCCTCGCCTGTGAGTCGGGTGCAATCCTGGGACAATCGCCTGAAGAGGCCATCACCGCCCTGCGCGCTTACGGCCATAACCTTGGCATGGCTTTCCAGATTATAGATGACGTGCTGGACTTCGTTGGAGAGCAAGATGAAATGGGCAAGCCAGTCGGCTCTGATTTGGCTGAAGGTGCAGTGACACTGCCATCGATACTATATGCCGAATCTCACCCTGGTGATGATATCATCAAGACCGTGTTAGCCAGCAAAGATGCCAGGGATGTGGGGGATGTGGCTAAGGCCGTGGAGAAGATAAAGAACTCGCCCGCAATTGAAAAATGCCTGGATATCGCTTTAGATTTCTGCTCGCAAGCCTGCCGGGCCATCGAGAAGCTGCCCGATACCATCTTCCGCAGCTCCCTGGTGGATTTAGTCAACTACGTCATCGCCCGCCGCAAATAACCCCCCGTCCTGTCATTGCGGGAAGTCCTTCGGCAGAATGACGACGTGGCAATCTCTCCAATGTATTTAACCATCACTAATTGACTTTCTAAAATTTGGGGCTTATCCTTAGCCAGAGAAAAAGTTGCAACATCGTGAGGAAAATAATTTGAAAATACTTTTGGTTTATCCCAAGTATCCGGACACATTCTGGAGTTTCAAGCATGCCTTAAAGTTCGTTGCCAAGAAGGCAGCTTTTCCTCCTCTAGGACTACTAACCGTGGCGGCGATGCTGCCAAAAGAGTGGGGAAAGAAGCTCGTGGACATGAACACAGCAAATTTGCGTCCTGGAGATATTGAATGGGCTGATTATGTATTCATCAGCGCTATGGCTGTACAAAAAGAATCAGTGAAGGACGTTATCAAAAGATGTAAGAAGCTAGATGCTAAGATTGTTGCCGGTGGACCTCTTTTCACCACCGGATATAAAGAATTTGCTGAAATAGACCATTTTGTACTCAACGAAGCTGAGATTACGCTGCCAGGCTTCCTCCGAGACCTGAGCAATGGATGCGCCAGGCGCATTTACACGTCTAATGAGTACCCGGACATAGCAACAACCCCTATTCCGGCCTGGGAACTTATCAAGATGAGAAAATATTCCTCAATGAGCGTTCAATATTCGCGCGGCTGTCCCTTTGATTGTGAATTCTGTGATATCGTCGTGCTGAATGGGCACATGCCCAGAACAAAGAGCAAAGACCAATTATTGGCTGAGCTAGACGCACTGAACAAACAAGGTTGGCAGGACAGTGTTTTTATTGTCGACGATAACTTCATAGGTAACAAAAGGAAACTGAAGACGGAAATCCTGCCAGCGCTAAGCAAATGGATGAAACAGAAAGGGTATCCCTTTCCGCTCTTCACTGAAGCATCGGTGAATCTATCCGACGATGAAGAGCTGATGAAATTGATGGCTGAAGCCAACTTCAACACAGTATTCGTTGGAATTGAGACCACAAACGAGGAGAGCCTGTCTGAATGCGGCAAGTCACAAAACAAAAATCGCGACCTGGTAGCCTCCATCAAAAAACTCCAGAGCCATGGCTTGCAAGTGCACGGAGGATTTATCGTAGGCTTTGACAATGACCCGCCCGCAATTTTCGAGAGCTTGATAAGTTTTATTCAAAGAAGCGGAATTGTCACAGCAATGGTAGGCTTACTGAATGCTCCTCCCGGCACAAAGCTATACCAGCGCTTGAAGAAGGAGAACCGCCTGAAATCAGAATTCTCCGGTGACAACACCGATTGCTCCATGAACTTCATCCCCAAAATGGACTCACGGGTTCTCATCAACGGCTATCACAAAATCATCGACACCATTTATTCACCCAGGCACTACTATGAACGCGCAGTAACATTCCTGAAACAATATAAGCCGCTACGAGTGAAGGGATTCCGTCTTCGGTGTGAACATCTTGTGGCATTGCTTAAGTCAGCGTGGCTCCTGGGCATTAAAGAGAAAGGAAGAAAATACTACTGGAAGCTTCTCGCCTGGACGTTGGTAAGACGGCCACGGTTATTCCCCCAAGCAGTAACGCTCTCGATATATGGATTCCATTTCCGAAAGGTCATTAAGGGCTATATCAAGGCCCTGGCTCCAGGCAATCCCTGAACGCCCTTTCCTTGTCCCTCTGAGCGCCTTTTCTTGGTCATTCTTGAGTCCCGATGCAATCGGGACGAAGAATCCCTC
>VGOF01000238.1 GCA_016875975.1 Chloroflexota bacterium
TAAGTTTGTGACTAACGTTTGTCTCTTACCATGAATTGCTGGCATCAGGTATTCTGTGACAGCACATATAATGGGGGGCAGGTGCAGCAATTCCAGTTCTAATTGGGTATCTGGTGCCTCAGCCTTGATTAGCTCAATGAACTTTCCCAGTTTGGCTTCGGTATCATGGTTCGTCGCATTCATTAATTACAGTCCAAAGTTAGCAGGTGGCTTCCGGGTATGTCAATACTTTGGCGGTGGCGCTGGTGTCAATTTTGTATTGGATTTTGGCTCTTGGGACTAAAGTCTCAATCGGATTATTACTAATGACTTAGTACTTGCTAGGACTAAATTACCAACCGGTTTTTACCCATAACCGCTTTCCATCGGTAATGAATTCAATGGTTCCGTTTTTTGCAGTCGTGTAAACTCGGTCTTCTCCGAGTTGTTCGGTGAGTCTCCTAATTACATCTGCATTTGGGAGTCCGAGTCTGCTACTACTGCCTACCGAGATGGCTGCGACCTCTGGATTGACTACGGCTAGGAATCCGCTTGAGGTGGACGTTTTGCTTCCATGGTGGGCGACTTTCAATACTGTGCTCTTGATTTTTGCCCGTTGGGCAACAAGGTATCTTTCAGCCTCTAAGCCGATATCGGCAGTGAATAGAAGGCTGACGTCATTATAGCTTAGTCGCAATACCAGGCCGTTGTTGTCGACGTCGTCGCTAGTGCCATTGAGCAAACCTGGAGGTGGGTTGAGCACATCGATACTTAGGCCGGTACCGAGTTCTATTTCTTGGCCTGAATGTGCGATTTTGTGCTTGATACCTTTGGCTTTGACCAACTTGCTCCATTCTCGATAAATCTCTGAATTGTATTCGATGTTTGGCTCTATGATGAGTCCAACATTATAGTTATTGAGCACTTCTAGTAGCCCGGTAAGATGGTCAGCTTGGGGTTGGGTTAGCACTATCAAATCAATCGTTCTGTCCCAGAATGGCAGTTTTTCGCCTAGTGCTAAACTTATAGCTCTGGGGCTGGGGCCTCCGTCGATGAGGATGTTCTGACCATTGGGTGTTTGTATCAGGATAGCATCACCGTGTCCAACGTCGAGCACGCTAATGCGGAGCTTATCATCTGGCATTTGAATTATGGCTGCCCAGATTAGGCATACTGAGACCAAAAGGGCAAACAATACCCATATCTTATGCCTTGCGGGCACGAAGTTGGATGCCTTGCCGACCAGTAAGCGTGTCCCGGCTGCCATGCCTTTCAAGAAATTGCTCACTTGTTTCCAGGTGAATACAGTTGCCATGACGGCTATCAGTAATACATAGTAGAGCCAGACTTGCCATACATGGATGTTGTCTACCCTGACAGAGGCGAATGGTAGCTCGTCGAATATCTTGACTACCAACATAAAATAGCTCAGGAAAAGCCAGGATATGTAGCCGATGACATGAGACAAGAAGGGCAGGAAAAGGCCAGCTATGCTAGTGATGGCTGTGGTAACGATTATTCCTGGCATAGCTAATAACGTGAGAAATGTGGCAGGTAACCCAACTAATGAAAATATATTGAAGTTGTGAGCAATGACTGGCCAGGTGGCAATGATGGCGGCGAGGGTTACGGCGAAGCTGTCGATTATGAAGTTGCATGCTGGTGTGGTGGCTCTATCGGTGCCAATAGCACTGGCTGTTGCTTTTTTCGATAAGGTTTGAATTAGTGGGGCAATGAAGACGAGTCCTGCCATGGCGAGGAAGCTAAGCTGGAAGCTAGCGTCCCATAGAAGTGGGGGGTCTATACCAATCATTATTGCAGCGGCGAAAGTCAGGGCAGTTGAGGCGCTTCGTTGTCTACCCAGAGATTCTCCCAGGAGGAGCATAGTTCCCATGATAGCTGCACGTACCACTGGCGGTTTCATGCCGGTCACAAGAGCGTATAGCCATATGATTCCTAGTGCTAACCAGATATATATAAAACGACGCCTGCCGAAAAGCCAAATTCCAGCGCTGAGGAATATGCCCATGACAATGGTGAGGTTAATGCCTGAAATGGCGAGTAGATGAGCGGTTCCTGTTCTGGAGAAAGCATCCCGCATCGAGGAGGAAATATCACCTCTAAGTCCGAGGAGGATGCCTTGAGCTAGTGAAGCTTGTGGTCCCGGTATGGCCTGAGTGAGACTGCTGGATAGCCGGTTTCTCAGCGAATAGACCCAGGCCAACGGCTTGCAACCTTTGCCTGTGTCTGTTACTTCTATCCTGGGATAGTTCATGATGGAATAGATTTCCTGTCTGGCCAGAAAGCCTTTATAATCGAAATCATCAAATTGGGGAGGTGTCTCCAGTTTGCCTGTTACCTCTAATACATCCCCGTAATGAATTGGCTTGTACCTTGGTATCCGTATTGACACCTTGCCAGTGATGGTTTTGTTTGTATCACCGAGCCGCAGTTCCTTAGCTGAAAATTGAAATGTGGTAGTTCTGTCTTTGGCTTCGGGTTCGGTGATTACCATGCCGCTGATTTGAACTACACCTCGGTCGTTGTAGGACTGGATGAGATGTTCATTGACCACAGGCTGGCTTGATTGGTAACGCAGATTGCCACCTAGCAAAGCGAGGAGACAGCATGTAGCTAAGACAATGGTCTTCCTGTGCTGTACTAGGAAGGGGAGAAGACATA
>VGOF01000239.1 GCA_016875975.1 Chloroflexota bacterium
TGGAGGACCTGGAGCGGGTTTACGTTTCCCCGGGCCCAATCTATGACCCTCATCATCAAAGCGAGTCGTTCTGGCAGAGGCATGTACAACTGGTTAGGGCCATGGGCTTTGGCAAGCGCGATGTGGTTATCAATACCTGGGCTTATCATCTGGTGCCGGCGGGGCACATGTTCGATGAGGCGCTGCGGCGGGCCGGCGTTACGGTGATACCCATGGGCGTGGGGAATACCGAGCTTCAAGTCCAGGTCATGCATCATCTCAAAGTTACCGGTTTTTTTGGCAGCACGGGCTTCTTCATGAATATCATCACCAAGGCAGAAGAGATGGGTTTTGACATCCGCAAGGACTTCAACCTCAGGCTGGTGTGCATTGGTGGGGAGATGGGCGGCGGGCCTATCCGGAAACTGGTGGAGGAGAAGTACGGCATCGCTACCAGGGATGCCTATGGAACGGCTGACGTGGGCATGGTGGCTTATGAGTGCAGCGAGAAGAACGGGATGCATATTGCCGAAAATGTGATTGTGGAGATAATCAACCCAGAAACGGGGGGGCCAATTGACAAGGACGAAAATGGTGAGGTGGTGATAACTCCTATTGACGAGATTTACCCGTTGATTCGCTTTGGCACTGGCGACCTTGCTGGCTGGATTGAGGAGCGTTGCCCCTGTGGCAGGACATCCCTACGGATGACCCGTCTGTTGGGCAGGGTGGGCGATGCGGTAAGGACACGGGGCATGTTCATCCACCCGCGGCAGCTTGAGCCGGCCTTTGCCAGGTTCCCGGAGATAGCAAAGTGCCAGGCGGTGGTTACCAGGCCGGGCCACAGGGATGAGCTAACACTCAGGGTGGAACTTAAGGCAGATGAGGGCGTTGATAAGGAAAAACTATCTCAACAGCTAAGCCAGGTGGTGAGCGATGCAGTGAGGATAAAGGTTGACCGGGTGGAGTTTGTAGCTAGGGGCACAATACCCGAAGGGCACAAATTGATTGTCGACCAGCGGGTTTACTGAGGCGGCTGCTGGCAGTGTTGCATTATGCCATCGTGTATGATGATTGACAAATCCTCATAAACAAGTAAAATAGCATACTAGTTTTCCAATTTCCTGAATCCCTAGCAGTGCCCATTCCATATTAGGAGTGATCGTGCCATGGAGTGGAAGCGGGAAGAGCTTAGAGTAGAGAAAGCTATTGGCGAGCGCATTCTCAGTGTTGAGAATGTGAGTAAGGCCTTTGGTGGAATCCAGGCCTTAAGCGGCATTAGCTTTGATGTTCGCCAAGGTGAAATCCTCTCTATTATTGGCCCCAACGGAGCTGGCAAGAGTGCCATGCTCAACTGCATCAACGGACTCCCGGGATATCTACCTGATAGCGGCAAGATAACCTTTGATGGCCATGATATAACCAAGTGGCCACCCCACAAGCGAGCCTATGCCGGCATCTCTCGAACTTTCCAGAAGATAGAGCTATTTGGCGGCATGACAGTGCTGGACAATGCCAGGCTGGGCAGGCACATCAAGATGAAGACCAGTTGGTGGGATGGTGGTTTTTACTGGGGGAGGGCGGCCAAGGAAGAAGCCAAGCACCGCGGGTGGATAGAGGAGAAGGTCTTCGAGACCTGCGAGGTGGAGATTTACAGGGACCGCACGGTAGGTATGCTTCCCTACGGAGTGCAGAAGCGCATCGAACTGGCAAGAGCTTTGGCCATGGGACCAAAGCTCTTATTACTTGATGAGCCTATGGCTGGCCTGAACCTGGAAGAAGTGGAGGATATGACGCGTTTCATCCTGGATGCCAACGAGGAGAAAGAGTGGGAGTGCACTATCATCCTGGTGGAGCATGATATGGGCGTGGTCATGGATATATCCGACCGCGTTATCGTTTTCGATTGGGGAGTGAAGATAGCCGAAGGCACGCCCGAAGAGGTACAGAACGACCCCAAGGTTGTCCGTGCCTACTTAGGTGAGTTAGAGGATACCTATACCAGCCGCAGATAGAAGGGCGATATGCAGCGCAAGCCTAAGAGACACGACGGAAAAGCCCCGATAGAGGTTACTGAAAACCTGACGATTCCCAAGGCTTGGCTGGATAAATGTCGGCAGTATGGGGAGCATAAGGTTGCCATGCGCGAGAAGGAGTTCGGCATCTGGCAGCCATACACCTGGAAAGACTACTACGAGAACGTCAAGTCCTTCTGCCTGGGGCTGAAAGCCCTGGGGCTGAAAAAGGGTGACATCGTCGCCTTCATCGGGGACAACCGCCCGCATGCCCTGTGGGCTGAAATAGCGGTGCTGTGTGCAGGAGGCATCCCCACCTGGCTGTTCCAGGATTCGTTACTGGACGAGGTGGAATACATCTTCAAACACTCTGAAGCCCGCTTCTGCATTGCCGAGGGGCAGGAGGAGGTTGATAAATGCCTCTGGGTTAAAGAGCGCTGTCCTAAGCTGGAGAAAGTAATCTGGGAAGACCCGAAGGGAATGCGCTACTACCAGGACCCCATGCTGATAAGCTACAAAGAAGTGCAGGAGATGGGCCGAGAGTATGCCCAGAAGCAGCACCCTGACATCTTCGAAAAGATGATAACCGAAGGCAAGGCGGATGACACTTGCCTGATATTCTATACTTCGGGGACTACAGCACTGCCAAAAGG
>VGOF01000240.1 GCA_016875975.1 Chloroflexota bacterium
TAGGCGGCGCTCTAGATGACCAAAGCACCGGCATTGCCAAAGGCATAATTCAGCATACTGCACTAGGGCGAATAGCCGAGACTGAGGATATGAAAGGAGCCGCCGTGTTCTTAGCCTCGGAAGCATCTAGCTTCATTACCGGACAGACTATCGTGGTAGACGGCGGCGCAGTCACCTATATCTACTAAGCAAACGATAGCGTTAGCTATAGCCTCAGAATTTTATTGTAGACAAGGATAGCCAGCATGGAGAAACACGAAGTCGTAGTAGTCGGTGGAGGACACAATGGTCTTACCGTTGCTGCCTACCTGGCTAAAGCCGGCCTGGACGTCTGTGTCTTAGAAAAACAGGATATAGTCGGCGGCGCTGTGGCCACCAGGGAATTGACACTGCCTGGTTTCAAACACGAAGTAGGCGCCTATATGCACGGCATCATCCAGGCAAACCCCTTACTCAGAAACGACGAGCTTGGCCTCAAATCTAAGTACAACCTCAAGTACATTTACCCCGACAAGATGTTCGAGGCTGTTTTCCCCGGCGGTAGAACCATGGCTTTTTACCGTGACTTTGACAAGACATGCGAATCCATAGCTAAGTTCTCGCAGAAAGACGCAGAGGCCTATCGCAGGTTCTTCAAGTTCTCAAATACTATGCTGAAGGTGGCCTCAGTGGCAATGTTCTCTCCAGTACCCAAATGGGGAGCAATGATGTCTTTCCTGGATGCCAGCGAAGAAGGGCGCGAGTTCCTAAAGACAATCATGTCCAGTGCCGCCGATATCGCCGATGACTGGTTTGAAAACGACGAGGTGAAAACAGCCATGACCCGATTCGCCTCAGAGATGATGGTCAGCCCCTACGAAAAAGGCACCGGGAATGCCATGCTCTTCGTCTCCAGTATGCACCTCGGCGGATATGGGCTGGCTGTCGGTGGCTCAGGTGCCCTAAGTAATGCTCTGGCCAACTGCATCAAGGATAATGGCGGTACTATCAGGGTTTCTAGTCCGGTGAAATCCATCAGAGCAGAATCAGGTGAGGCTAGCAGCGTGGTGCTGGACAATGGTGAGGAAATACTGGCAACCAGAGCCATTGTCTCCAACCTCAACGTTAAGCAACTCTTCCTGGAGATGATAGAGCCCCTGTCGCTGCCCACAGACTTCCAAGAGAAGGTGAGGCGTATCAAACCTTCTACTTTCTCTGCCATGAATATCGCCATTGCCGCCGACAAAGCTCCAGCATACAAAGATGGTAAGCCATGCGATGCCATGTTCGTGGAATTCTCGCCCTCCCTTGAGGAGTATTGGCGTATTTTCGAAGACTTCAGCCATGGCATACCCAGTGTCAGAATGCCCTTGCTGGCTGTGCCCACTCTGCACGACCCCAGTCGCGCCCCTGAAGGCAAGCACACTATCTATCTATATCATTACCAGCCATACAACTTGCGCCATGGCGGGCCAGATAGGTGGGATGAAATAAAAGAGAAAATAGCTGAGGACATCATTGAAGTGCTCCGTGGACAGATAGACAATCTAAGACAAAGCAATATTCTCAGCATGAATGTAATGAGCCCGCTAGACATAGAAAGATACAACCCCTCCATGAAATCTGGTGACATCCTGCACATAGCCTCTTTTATAACTCAATCTTATGCCAACAGGCCCCTGCCCGGCTGGGGACAGTACAGAACACCAATCAAGCGACTTTATATCTGCGGCGCCAGCACACATCCGGGTGGCGGCGCAACTGGTGGCGGCAGGGCCGCTGCCATAGCAGTAATGGATGACCTGGGCATTGATTTCAAAAAGGCGGTGGCTAGATAATGCCATCCGGAAACGCCAGGAGCGTTAAAATTCGTACTCCTGATGGCAACGTGGTCGTCGAACTTTACTCGGCTAAACGCGATGGCGACAGATTGGTCCTGGACGCTAAGGTGTTAGATGCCATGCGGATGGATATGGTCGTTGCCCCCGATGAAGTATCAAGGGCAACTCGCCTGCTTTTGCCGGCAGTAATTCGCTATGTCCTGTTCCTGCCCTGCTTAGCCCTGAAACGACTTATCCACAAACCAGACAAATAACCATTAGAACAGTCTGCTCCACAACATCCTGCCACCTTAAACCCTGCATTAGATTCGAAGGGAGTTGCTTACCTATCCATAGTTGGTATAGAATCACATCACTGCGTCCTGAGAACAGAGCATGGAGGTGAAGGATGAAAAGGGACAAGCTCGTACTGGTTAGTTTTGTTTCTCTGGCTTTGCTCATATCTTTGGTACCCTTGTTTTTCGGCTGTCGCACACCAAAACCACCGGCTGAAAAATCTGTCGCCCTCCTTAATCTCTCCGACCTCACAGGCCCTCTTGGCGGGATTAATGTGCCGGGGGCAACGGGTGGTGACGACTATCTCAAAGACATCAACGAGAGGGACGGCATTGAGGGAATTAAGATAAATCAGATTGTGGTTGACACCCGCTATGATACAGCTAGAGCCGTGTCAGCATATAAAAGATACCGCGCCGAACCAAAGCTCTTAATGGTTCTCGCTATCTCTACCGGCGTCGCTAAGGCTTTAGCACCCTTTATTGAAAACGACAAATTGGTAAGTGTCATTTCCGCCGCCGGCGAGTTTCAAGCAAAACCGGGCAGGATGT
>VGOF01000241.1 GCA_016875975.1 Chloroflexota bacterium
GAAAACTGGAAGAACTGAACGATGACGAGTCAAAAGAACACTTTGACCTGATTAAGCTTAGCATCAAGCTCCTTAAAGAAGCCATACAGCCGACGGGTTTCAACACAGGAATGAACCTGGGAAAGGTAGCCGGCGCTGGCATAGACGAACACATCCACACCCACATCGTCCCCCGCTGGCAGGGTGATACTAACTTTATGCCCGTTGTAGCCGATACCAAAGTTCTACCACAAGCACTGGCCACCAGCTACAGCAATCTCAAGAAGAGCCTGGAGAGGCTCCTCTAGTCACAACTCAATCGCTAGCACGCGGATACGAACCCAGCATTTTCACGAAGCTAGCATGCTTTTCGAGTTCAGCTACAGCCTCGGCACACGCCTCATCCCCTATATACCCCTCGAAATCGACATAGAACACATACTCCCAGGGTTTAGCCCTGCTCGGCCTCGACTCCAGCTTCGTCAGGTTTATGCCTCGAGAAGCAAAAGCCCCCAGGCTGGCATACAAAGCTCCGGGTTGGTTCTTAACACCGAACACTAAAGACGTCTTGCTATTAGAAGTGTGTTTCGCCTTCTCTCGCGCAATAACAAAGAACTTGGTATAGTTGTTGGGATTGGTCTCAATTTTTTCGGCTAAAATCTCCAACTCATAGATTTCGGAAGCCCTTCTATTGGCCACGGCCGCATAACCTGCCAAACCATTATCCTTGATCTTCCTGGCAGCGCCAGCAGTGTTGTAAGCAGGAATCACCTCAACATTCAGCTTTTTCAAGAACTCGTCACACTGTGCCAAAGCTTGCGGGTGGGAATAGACCGTTTTTATTTCACTCAGCTTCGAACCGGGCAGAGTCATCAGGTAATGATGTACCCTGAGATCAATTTCACCCACAATATTCAGTGGATATTCCAGAAGGAGGTCATAGGTCTCATTGATACTGCCGGCCTGGGAGTTCTCCACAGGAACGACGCCGAAATCGACGTCGCCTTCCAGCACAGCTTCAAAGACTTCGCCGAGACTACGATAGGGAACCGACTCAGCATCGCCGAAGAATGTGATTACCGCATCCTCGCTGAAAGCACCTCTTTCCCCCTGAAAAGCAACCTTGGCCACAGCACCCCTCCAGACTACTTAGCTGCCAGTAAATAATTGGCGCAACGCATCTTCACTGGTAGTAGGCGTTAGAGCAATGACATGGTCATTAGCTTGGAGGACCATGTCTTCCGTGACTACGCGAGGCTTCTCACCATTCCGTATCAGCAAAACCAGAAAAGAATCCGGGGGCAAATCCAACTTCTTTATTGGCTTCCCCACTGCCTCGGAGCCTTCCCGCACCCTGACCTCTACAATCTCAGTACCCTCTTCCTTCATGGTCAAGAGATGAATCAGCGGATGTGTAGGCAACTCTCCTTCGATATGCTCCAGAATGAGGTTGGTGATGCTAATGGTACGGTCGACTCCCAGCTTCTGAAATATCTTCTCGTTCTTGGGATTATTTATCCGCGCAATGGTCCTCGGGACGCCAAACTGGTGCTTTGCCACCTGACAAGCCACCAGGTTATCTTCATCCTCGTTAGTGGTCGCTATCAAGAGGTCAGCTCTGGATGCGCCCGCTGCCGCCAGCGTGGCTGTCTCACACCCATCACCCCTGACACAGACGCTGCCCATGTCATCCTCGAATCGCTCGCACTTGTTGGCATCCTTATCCAGCACCAGAACTTCATGCCCTTCACTGAGCAAAGCTTTGCACAGGTAATACCCCACGCTGCCACCACCGACAATAATTATATACATAGCATTTCGTCCTTAAGAATTGCCCAATAACTTTTCCTTAAGAAGTTCAGCAAAGACGGTAGTCGGGCTGATAGCCTCAAGCCCCAACGACTCATAGATGTCCTTCCGCAACGGATCGTATATGCGACACACGACCTTAGGCACATCGAAAATCTGCTTGGCTATCTGAGCAGCCATCACGTTACGATTATCTCCCTGGGTCACTGCCACAAAGGCATCGGCTTCCTCAATGCCTGCTTCCTTGAGCAAATCTTCGCTGGTGCCATCTCCCACCAAAGCCACACCACCAAAAGTTGGAGGCAATCTCCTGAAGCTATGGGCATCCACATCAAGCACAGTGACTTTGTGGCCTTCAGCATCCAGCAGGCTGGCAAGCTGAGCTCCTACTCTGCCACAGCCCATAATCAATACATTCATTAGTTCTTCCTCAAGCCATCGGCTCCCGACATATTACCACACGGCACGGTGCTTCTTCGATAACGTAGGGTATCACTCTGCCCAGACTGAACAACCCAAACCGCCTTTTGTAATCAAGGCCTAGCACTATTAAATCGGCTCCTCTTTCCCTCGCTTCGTCTACAATAGCCGGCCCTACATCCCGTGCCTGCACCAAGTCTGCCTCAACGTCACAATCTCGGTCACTTGCTACTTGCTCGGCATGATTCAACACCTCTTCTGCTCTCTTCATCTCTGAATCGATAACCGCATCCAACGGCAGACTGCGCTTGACTTCTATAACATAGACAATATGGACAGTGGCTTTTGCTTTCCTTGCCAGGTCACAGCCCAGCTTCACCACCTCGTCATCGGCACGGCTGCCGCTTACTGCCACTAATATTTTCTTAGGTCTCATC
>VGOF01000242.1 GCA_016875975.1 Chloroflexota bacterium
TTCCGTAATCCTGCCCATGGGCTGGGGATTCGAGGAACTGAAGCGAATCTTGGACATCATGGCAGCACACCCGCTATTTCAAATCCTGCTGGGCGATGCCGGAGAGTGGTATCCCGAGACGCCAGCAGACGCAATCTACTACGAAGCCACCCTAAACATGCTACTTGAAATTAGAAAATCAACCGACAAGCCAATGGCCTTAGTGCTGCGTCCCGCCGACCATACAGACGAGTGGAAATGGCGCTGTTTCCTGGAGCAGCAACAACGCTGCGCAATCGAAGGGGCTGCCACCTTCCCCTCTATCGCCCGCGCGGCTAAAGCCCTGGGCAACTACGCCAGCTACTGCCTCACTACATAGTTCTTCAACACCCCAATCCCCTCTATTTTGACCTCAACCACGTCTCCGGCGTTCAGAGGGCCGATGCCCGATGGCGTGCCGGTGGCGATGACATCTCCGGGAAGCAATGTCATCACGCCGGAGATAAAGCTGACAAGCTTAGAGACATCGAAGATGAGGTCACTGGTGCGGGCAGACTGCTTCAATTCTCCGTTGAGATATGTCTCCAGCTTCAAATCGTCTGGCTGTACATCGGTCTCTATCCAGGGGCCGGTGGGAGCAAAGGTGTCGTAGCCCTTGGCCCGCGTCCACTGGCCATCATCCCGCTGGGCATGGCGGTCTGAGACATCGTTAAAACAGGTATAACCCAGCACATAGTCCCTGGTATCCTCAGACACATCTTTGGCCTTCATGCCAATGACCACAGCCAGCTCCCCCTCATAGTCCACGCGCTTGGCATCACGCGGTAATACAATCTTGTCCTCAGACCCAACCACCGCCGTGGACGGCTTAAGGAATATCAAGGGCACAGTCGGTATTGGCAGCTTCGTCTCCTCGGCATGAGCACGGTAGTTCAGCCCCAGGCAGACTATTTTCGATGGCAAGCAGGGAGCCAGCAGTTTCACCTCATCCAGTTTGTATTTGTTTCCATCCAGGGGAAAGGTTTTGCCTGCACGTCTAAACTGAGCAAAGGGGCTACCTCTGAAGCTATGAACGGTATCCCCTTCCAGCTTGCCGAACCTTATTTTACCCTTAGCTGCAAAACGTACGATGCGCAATGTCCTCTCCTTAGCAAAATAATCGTTGATTCCTTAAGTTATCACTGCAAACTTTTCACGTCATTCTGAGCAAAGCGAAGAATCCCTATATCCCGCAACCTAGATTCTTCGGCACTTCGTGCCTCAGAATGGCAATAGGCACAGCCACGCCTGACCTAAACTAGAAAGCCTGTTATCACCATGACCAAGGCGCTGCCGAAGGGTATGGCAATGTTATCATTCAATCGCAACGGCAATAGCTCAAAGAGCATGGCAGAAACCACTCCCACCAGGGCTACCACCAGCGGAGGCTCTCCTGCAAGAGTAACTACCAACACTCCCGCCACCAGGCAAACAATAAGACAGGCTAGGCTGCCTTCGATGCTTTTGCCCCAGAACCGGGGACGGCCTTTCCATTTGCCGATAATTGTTGCCGAAGGGTCGCCGAAGGAAGCATAGAGAATAGCCAGAGATGCAATTTCCCTGGGAAAAACAAGGGCGGTGAGCAAACACCCCAGCAGGTAATAGCTGGCACCGGTGAGCCTATCGGCTTCATCCTGACGCAGAAAGAGGGCAAACCATTTGAAAAACCACCCGTTCACAGCAGATATGCGCAGCCTGGCCACATCGAAGGAAAGAAATACAACAGTCACCACACCTAGCCCTACCAGCACCAAAGCGCGCGGGAACAGCCATAGAGCAACGACCGACACCACGCCAACAGCGACATGCACAGCAGCCCGTATCAAAGCACGGCTCACAGGGCTAAGGCTTATCTGGCCCGTCAGCAGCCGTTCAATCCACAGAGGACTTACTTCCAAGACAATCCCTCGCTCATGACCGCTGGCTAAACCCTGGGTCGCGGTCGGCCGTTATTATAGTACAGATGCGCGCTTGATGTAGTGCAAGGCTGATAGTCGTTCACTACCTAAGATGCCACTGCGACCCATTTTAATTAGTCGTTGCGAGGAGCCATAGGTGACGAAGCAATCCCATTGCCTATCCTCAACCATGGGAGATGGCTTTGCTTCGCCCGCGATGACAAGAAAGGACGAGATTACCTCGAGGCTTATGCTGCACACAATGCCGGGCACGGCTTTTTCGTCAAAGACGAACGCCAGTGTTATAATCCTGATATAGCCATTGGGCAAGGAGGCTCGACATGGCAAAGACGAAGACAAGAGCAAAGAAGAAAGAGAGCAACCGCGTAACCAGAATAATCAACAACATTGACAGTAGCCTAAAGCAGCACTGGAAACCCATTGTCTGGATTCTAGGCCCATTAGTGGTCCTGACCATCATATTTGCGCTACCGCTCAAGACCGTGCCCATCCAGGTGACCGAGACCTATTGGGACACCGAGATGAAGCAGGAGCCATATACGGAGAGCGAGCAGTATACGGACACGGAGACCTACACCGCCACTGAAATGCAGACACAGACGGTGTATGACTCCTATGTTGACTCCAGCGGCTGGTCCTACGTGTTCAACGTGGACAAGGCGAACTCCAAAGTTAGCATTAACTTCTACGGCTTCCCTTACTATTC
>VGOF01000243.1 GCA_016875975.1 Chloroflexota bacterium
AAGATGCGCGTAACCGTAAGCGAAATCAAGCAACTCAAGCAGAAAAAAGAAAAAATCGTGATGCTCACGGCCTACGACTATTCCACAGCCAAGCTGGTGGACGAAGCCGGCGTACCCCTTATCTTAGTTGGAGATAGCTTGGGCATGGTCTTGCTAGGATATGACTCAACCATCCCTGTCACCATGGACGAGATGATTCACCATACCAAGGCAGTGGTCAGAGGAGCTAAGCATGCCTTGGTAATAGGCGACATGCCCTTCATGACCTATCACACCAGCGCTTCCGATGCATTGCGCAACGCTGCTAGATTCATGCAAGAGGGGGGGTGTCAGGCAATCAAACTGGAGGGTGGTGTGGTAGTAGCTGATACCGTGAAACGGATTGTTGATTGTGGCATACCAGTCATGGGACATATCGGCCTGACGCCGCAATCCATACATCAATTAGGAGGGCACAAAGCACAAGGCAAAACACCGGAAACTGCAGAGCGTTTGCTCAAAGACGCCCACGCCTTAGAGCAAGCCGGGGCATTTGCCGTAGTCCTGGAGACAGTCCCCGCTCAGCTTGCTAAACTGATAACGCAGAAGATAAGCATCCCTACCATCGGCATCGGAGCCGGCGCAGATTGCGATGGCCAGGTACAAGTAATCAACGACCTCTTGGGTCTCTTTTCCGATTTCGTACCCAGGCATGCTAAACAATATGCCAAATTGGCAGGTACCATCAAAAGTGCCATAGCCGACTATATTACAGAAGTCAAAGCCGGCACTTTCCCCACAACAGAGCACAGTTCTAACATAGATGAGAGCCTTCTCACAGAGTTGGCACGCTCCTAAAAACCATGGAAATAGCCCAGACCATAGCCGAGTTTAAGAGCTGGCGGAAAAGAAACCTTGGCTCGGTAGGCTTCGTACCCACGATGGGCTACCTGCACGAGGGTCATCTTATTCTAGTAAGGCAAGCGCGCGAGGAGAATTCAAAAGTATCCGTCAGCATTTTTGTCAACCCTACGCAGTTCGGCCCCTCAGAGGATTTCAAGGCTTATCCCCGCGACACAGAACGCGACCTGGCTCTCCTCGAAAAAGAACAGGTTGACGTCGTCTTGATACCTTCTGCCGAAGACATGTACCCACAGGGATACAACACCTGGGTAGAAGTAGAGAAAACCACCGAACGACTTGAGGGCAGCCACCGCCCTGGTCATTTCAAAGGTGTAGCCACAGTCGTAGCCAAGCTATTCAACATTGTTGAACCTACCAAAGCCTATTTCGGCCAGAAAGATGCCCAGCAAGCGCTGGTAATCAAAAAAATGGTCGCCGACCTTAACATGAACTTGGAAGTGATAGTTGTGCCTACTGTCCGCGAAAGCGATGGCTTGGCTATGAGCAGCCGTAACATATACTTAAACCCGCAAGAGCGGCAAGCAGCAACCGTCCTGCACAAGGCTCTCAATCAAGCGCAACAACTTCTACAAAAAGGCGAAAAGGATGCCGAGCTCATTCGTCAGGTCATGACTTCTATCATAACCAAAGAGCCGCTGGCAGCAATTGACTATGTCAGCATAGCCGATGCTCAAACACTTGAAGAGCTTTCCCAAATCGATCGTCCCGCGATAGCCTCTCTGGCAGTAAGAATTGGCAAAACCAGGCTCATTGACAATACACTACTAACATAGACTATTCACGCACCAGCACCAAAAGCCCTATCGCTGCTATGAACGCCAGAATGGCTCCAAAATAAAAGGGGGCCGCAGGACTAACCACTTGCCATAGCCAACCGGCGATGACGCTAGCCGGCAATAGCGTAATGCCAACCACACCATGGAAAATACCATAGGCCATGCCACACTTCTCCGCCGGTACCAGGTCAGCCACCAACGCCCTGGCCACACCCTCAGCTAACCCATAGTAGACGCCGTAAAGCGCAAACAACAGCCATACCTGCCAGGATTCAGAAGCTACTGCTAGACCCAAGTAAGTAAACCCATAGAGCGACCATCCCGCAACGATGACATGCTTTCTGCCTATCCTGTCCGACCGTATACCGGCTGGCACTGATACTATGGCATACGCAGCGTTAAACAAGACCAGCATCAACAATATAGAGAGCACGGAGTTGCCCAGATTTTGCGCTCGTAACACCAGAAAGGCATCGCTGGAATTCCCCAGCGTGAACAAAAACATGATAGCCAGAAACATCCAGTATCGATTATCGAAGCCAGCCTTACCTGCCACGCTATCGCCGATACAGACAGCATCAGCAGCAACCCCAGTATCTGAATTTTTCGCCTCTCTTATAAACAGAAACACGAACAGCGCTGCTACGGCAGGAACTATCCCCACCAACACCAGCCACCGATAGGTAGCGGGAGCCAGTTCCACGTTACCCCGCTGCAGAAAGAAGACCACTCCTGCTGCCAGGACAAGGCCCAAGGCAGCTCCGGCGGTATCCATCGCACGATGAAATCCAAAGCCTTTGCCCCGCTCAGCAGAAGATACACTCTCAGCCACCAGGGCATCCCTGGGTGCGGTGCGAATGCCCTTGCCGAACCTGTCAGTAAACCTCACACCCAGCACCACCCACCAGGTGTTAGCGACATACATCACAGGCTTAGCCAGTGTAGAAAGTA
>VGOF01000244.1 GCA_016875975.1 Chloroflexota bacterium
ATTGACAGATGAAAATAGCGGTCTTGAGCGGCAGCCCCAAGGGCGACCTCAGCGTTACCCTGCAATATGTCAGGTTCATACAGAAGAAACTCCCCCAGCATCAGTTGAAAGTCCACCACGTCTCCCATGATATCCAGAAGCTGGAAAAGGATGGGCAGGCTTTTGCCAATGTGATAAAAGACATCGAGGCATCTGACGGCGTCCTCTGGGCATTCCCACTATACGTTTTCCTGGTGCCGTCGCAGTATAAGCGGTTCATCGAGCTTATCTGGGAAAGGGGAGCGCAGGGCGCTTTCAAAAACAAATACACCGCTGTCCTGAGCACGTCCATTCACTTCTTCGACCATACTGCTCACAACTATATGCGCGCCATCTGCGATGACCTGGATATGAAATTCGTGGATTCTTTTTCCGCGGACATGGATGACCTGTTCCTGGATGAGATGAGAAACAGGCTGCTCATCTTCGCCCAGGGCCTCTTCGAGGCCATTGAAAAGAAACTGCCCACCTCGAAAGCATATTCACCATTGACTTATAGCAAATTCCGCTACGCCCCAGGCAAAGCCAAGGACAAGGTCGACACGCGTGGGATGAAGGTGCTGGTGCTGACTGACTCCCAGGACAAGGACTCAAATCTGGCCAGAATGGTGAAAAGATTCCAAGAGTCCTTTGCCCAGCCCATCGAGGTGGTCAACCTCTACGATATCAATATCAGGGGCGGATGCTTGGGGTGCGTACAGTGTGGCTTCGATAATATCTGCGTCTATGAAGGCAAAGACGGATATATCGACTTCTTCAACAACAAGGTGCGGCATGCGGACATAACCATATATGCTAGCACCATCAAGGACAGGTTCATGTCCGCCAGGATGAAAATGTCCTGGGACAGGGGATTTTTCAACGGACACGTCCCGGCCCACATGGGCAAACAGATGGGTTTCATCGTCTCGGGGCCCTTGAGCCAGATACCTAACCTGAGACAAATAATGGATGCCTGGGCTGAAATGTCACTAGGCAACCTCGCAGGTGTCGTCTCCGACGAGTGCCAGGAATCAGCCCAACTGGATGCCCTGCTGCAAAATATGGCAACCAGGTGCATCGAATATTCTACACAAGTATATATCAGGCCCAAGACCTTCCTCGGTGTAGGCGGCTACAAGCTCTTCAGAGACGCCATCTGGGCCAGGCTGCGTTTCCCCTTCACCGCTGATTACAGGTTCTATCGCAAGCATAACCTGTTTGACTTCCCGCAGAAAGATAAGCGGTATGGCGCTTTCAACAAGCAGATGATTAGCATGATTAAGAACCCCGAGATGAAGGAGATGGTGCGCAAGATGATAAAGACCGAGATGGTCAAAGGCTATCAGAAGGTGGTAGACACCAAATAGGCCGGCGGATAACCCCCCGCACCAATCCTCTGGCCTGCCCTGAGCGAACCGGTGATTATCTGGTAAAATAACTGGAAAGCATCCCTCCTCCAACTGAAGGGGGATGCCCCCAGAAACAATCGAGCGAGGGCTGCTGGTAATGAAAAAAATCATAGGAAACAGGGGCAGGCTTTCCGGCCAGGAACTGGAGCACCATCCGGAACTTAAGGAGCTAGACCGCAGGGAATTCCTCAAGGATATAGCACTGTTTGGCGCCTTCGCATTGCTTTCTACCTCTGCTGCCTGTAAACAAGCGGCAGAGCTACCCTCTCAGCTCCCAGCGCCAGGTCCAGTGGCAGACCTGCCCCCTCCACAAGGCGCTGATATGCCGGTGACAAAGGTAAGCCTGGTGCGGACCCCTGACCGAACCAAAGGAGTGCCAAAGGCCATAGCACTGCTCCAGCCCAACCCGGTACAGGGCAAAGCGGTGGTGCTCAAGCCCAACTTCAATACCGCCGACCCTGCCCCCGGCTCCACGCACAACGACACGCTGCGGGCTTTGGTCTTAAAACTCAAGGAGATGGGGGCTACTAAAATCACCCTGGCCGAGCGTTGCGGGCCTATGATTAGCACTCGCGAAGTGATGCAGCAGAAAGGGACTTTCGACCTGGCCAGGGAGCTGGGTTTTGACATCATAAACCTGGAAGAGATGGAACCAGATGGATGGGTTCTTATAAAGCCCGGAGACAGCCACTGGAAAGAGGGATTCCTTTTCCCACGCGTCTACCGGGAAGCTGAGTCCATCGTGCAGACCTGTTGCCTGAAGACGCACGCCTACGGAGGCCACTTCACGCTGTCCCTGAAGAACGCAGTGGGCATGGTGGCCGGCAAGGGACACCCCTACATGACCCAGTTGCATACTTCGCTGAACATCCGCCAGATGATAGCCGAAATTAGCACCGCCTATTCTCCAGACCTGATTGTCCTCGATGGTGTGGATGCCTTCGTCAAAGGCGGCCCGGATAAAGGCACCAGAGTACAGGCCAACGTTATCCTGGCTGGCAGCGACCGCGTAGCCATAGACGCCGTGGGAGTCGCCATCCTGCGTTCCCTGGGCACCACCAACGAGGTCAGCCACGGACGCATCTTCGAACAAGACCAGATAACCCGGGCTGTAGAACTAGGCCTAGGTGTCAGGTCGCCGGCTCAGATAGAGCTGGTCACCGACGACCCCGAAAGCGCCGCCTTTGCTG
>VGOF01000245.1 GCA_016875975.1 Chloroflexota bacterium
TGACACCGCGATTTACACACTAGACATCAACGGCAAAAACATCAAAAAGCTCACTGACGACGAGTTCATCAACTTCAATCCCGTATGGTCCCCGGATGATAGCCGCATAGCTTTCGTTTCCAAGCGGGACAAGGGCATGGATATCTATATAATGAATGCCGACGGGAGCGACGTGAAGAAGCTGCATGACTCTGGCTCCCATGATAGTGATATCGACTGGGTGGGAAATCGCATAGTCTTCGTTTCGGAGTCTAAGATTTGGATGGTGGACGACAATGGGAGAAAACCAGTCCAGATTACAGACCCACCGGATGCCGGCAAATGGGGCAAGACAAATGTGCCCAAGGGTGATTACAGCCCACGGCTAAGCCCAGATGGCGGCAGGGTCGTGTTCGAGCGGTTAGAGGACACGGATGTTGGTATTCACGGCAGCTACAATATCTACGTCATCAACTCCGACGGCACCGGCGAACAACGCCTCACCGACAACGGCTATCCTCAGGGGACGGCAAGCTGGTCTCATTCAGGGACACAGTTGGTTTACGTGGTAGCCGCCATCGAGGGAGAGAGAAAATATGACCTGTACATGATGAATGCCGATGGCACCGATAATCGCAGCATAACTCCGGATTATTTTCCTGATGACTTCCTATGTCATTCGCCCATCTTCTCCAAGGACGATTCCAAGATTTACTTTGTCGGCCAGTGGTGGCAGCAGCCTGCAATGCAGGAAATACGGTAGCAAGAAGGGCCCTAAGAACTCTTAGAATATCCCGCCATACGCTTTCTTAAGCTAAACGCTGGGGTTCAGGACGCGTCCGATGAAAAGCAGCGTACCAGTCTCAATATCGCGGATGAGAAATATGAACGGACGGTCTACTGTGACCTCGATAGGCGCCCCGGGCATGGCCGTAGCTGCCATTATCACAGCAGTGGCAGCGGCGGCTTCGGTACCTTCTTCATCGACGGCAACAAAAGCCTTGTGAAACACATCCGATATCAGTAGTTCGCGATTCCCTGTCATGCCCGAGAAGTCGGCGCTGCCGCCAAAAGCATCTGACATGCCCATAGCTGTCAACGTCTTACTCAAACTGCACTCGGAGGTGAACTTGTATCGTGGCATGGTCAGGGCGATACGCTCTGAGCTCATGTCCCTGGTGATGGCCTTTAGCTGATTTGCGTCCAGCGACTTTTCGAATTCTGCAAACTGGCCAGCCCTGGGAAGCAGTATTATCATGGAAAGCTGGCGCCCGTCGTAGGGCAGCTCGACTGCCTGGTAGTTAGTGCCTTCGGTATAGCCCAGCCGCTCTGTCTGTCGCATCATAGGCACTGTGACCTCACGCCCATCGAGCAAATGAAAAACGCCGTCTTTTGTAGCCTCTTTCTGGAAGGGGAATTGCCAGGCGGCATTAAAGTAGATGGCGTTGGTAAGAACCAGCCGGGTGAGCGTATCGATGGCACCCCGTGGAATCAGGTCTTTTATGCGTCCTTCTGTTTGCTGGCTCACCCAATCGTTTATGATTATGCGCGAAGCCTCCGAAGCTTGTTTGAAATCCAGCGTTCGCAACCCTGCGCCATAGTTCTGGGCTAGAGTATCCAAAAACTCCGGTAGGAATTTGTAGCCTTTCTGGCCCCAGATGGCATTAACGATGTTCAATCTGAATCCCTTCCCGTCCTTGCCCTTGGCCCCCTGGCCACGCTGGCTTAGCTCGGTGTCCAGGCTGTTGAATGCCGGGTGTAGCTGTCCCTGTGGGAGAGTGAAGTGGAGGGCGCTTGCCATCTGCTGTGCAGTAGTACCACGTGCGCCGGCATAAGTCATAGCCAGAGCCAGCGAAATGCTGTAAGGCGAAAAGAACAGGTTGCCATCGGCTTTCTTTAGTGCCTGATAGGCATCAAAAGCGAAGGCATTATTGCCATCAACCAATACTGTCAGGTCGGCTTGATTCACATTTGGCGAGGTTATCCTTTGCTTTTCTGACTGTATTACCTCGCCTGCCTGTGTCGGAGCGCAGGAGGCAAAAATAACTATCGCAGCAATCGCTGAAATCCACAGTCTCATTTTCATATCTGATTCCCCCCTATTTGCTGGTTCACTATTAAAAACGTGTGAAGCTGGGCATAAGTTTAGCACTTCTGCTATGTTGCAGGCACCACTTCTTCTTAGGGACGGAGTTGGCGTACTCTTTCAACTTGACTCATTTGGGTAAAACGTGGTTTGATGCTGGGGTTTGGGAGGTATTCTATGGAGTATCAAAACATCCTATACGAGAAGGAAGACCATGTGGTGGTCATCACACTGAATCGACCGCAGGTTCACAATGCACTGAACAGGGCAATAGCGCTGGAGCTGCACCATGCCTGGACAACCTTCAAGGAAGACGACGATGCTTTTGTGGCTGTCCTGACCGGCGCCGGCAACAAGGCTTTCAGCGCAGGATGGGACCTGAAAGAGGCCGCCGCCATGACCGACCCCACTTTCTATGAGGAGTGGATGAAGACCGGCGACTCGGGCCCCTGCGGCTATACACATCGTGTGGACATCTTTAAGCCCACCATTGCCGCAATCAACGGCTATTGCTTTGCCGCCGGGCTGGAGACGGCATGCACTGTGGA